>DATIZS010000365.1:0-6877 GCA_035516955.1 Rhizomicrobium sp. | reverse complement strand
ACGTGGTGCTGCCCTTCGAGCGCGACGAATATCTGAAAGATTTTTCCGAAAATGCGCGCGATGCCTATCGTACCAATTTGCGGCACGCGCGCACGATCCTCGAACTTCTCGGAACGCGCGCCGATGAAGGCAAATCCTATGAGGCGGTGGGGCTCGCCATTCTCGACAGCGCCGATATCGTCATCGTGGTGTGGGATGGTGGGCCGTCCGCGGGGCGGGGCGGCACGTCCGAACTGATCGCCGAGGCCGGACGTCGCGGCATGCCGATCGTCTATGTGGATGCCAACGGCGAAGCGCCCACGCGCATTCTCTGGGCGGGATTGGAGACCGGCCATTCCACGGCGATGCACATCATGGATCTTCCGTCCGCGCCGCTCGAACGCGCCGTTCAGCCCGTCGTCGATTCGCTCATCCGCCCTCCCGACGACGACGACGAACGCGCGGGCCTCGCCCAATTCTTCTCCGAAAGCGAGCCGCGCTGGATCTCGCGGCAATCCTTTCCGTTTCTGATGGCGCTCTTCGGCGTGCGCTGGCCGTCGCGCGCCGATTTCATTCCGGCCTCGCCCGCCGCGTTGGCCGATGGCGTCGCGAAAGCCAATTGCGATGCGCCGCCCGTTCTCGCCGATGCTTTCGGCTGGGCCGACGCCGTCAGCGTCTATTTCTCGCAGACCTTTCGCGGCACGGTCGTCGGCAATTTCACGGCGATGGCGCTGGCGGTGATCGCGGCCGCGTCGTCGCTGCTCGCCGATCGTCTGTCGATCCCGGTCTGGGCGTTTGCGCTCGCCGAACTCGCGCTCATCGTCTGGGTGTTCGTCAACACGCGTGCGGGCCTCAAGCATCACTGGCACGAACGCTGGGTCGAGCCGCGCGAAGTGGCGGAGCGTCTGCGCATCGCGCTTCCCATGACGACGGTCGGGACGCGCCCGCTGGGGCCTTACGGCGCGGCGCAGACCTGGACGGGCTGGTATGTGCGCGCGCTCGTCAGAGCGACGGGATTAGCAGGCGGCAGGATGGACGGCGAAAGGCTCGCCGCGGCCAAGAGCGCGATCGCGGCGCTCCTCGCCAATCAGCTGCAATATCACAAGACGTCCGCGCACCGCTTCGAAAGCCTGAACAACCGCATGAAGATCGCGGGAGAGACGGCGCTGGGCCTGACCATTCTCGCCATCATCGCGCATTTCCTGTCGGGCGGTTCGCAGACAACGGCCGAAGCCGCATCGCATTTTCCCGCGCACAATCTCTTCACCGCCATCACCACGGGCTTGCCGGCGCTGGGTGCTGCGATCTTCGGCATCCGCATCATCGGCGATTTCGAGGGAACGGCGAGCCGCGCGGGCCGCATGAGCGGTCAGATCGTGCGGCTTCAGGCGGGGCTCGAAAACGTGCCCGCGAACTTCCACGCGCTGCGCACCTTCCTGCACGATGCGGAAGCGGTGATGCTGGGCGAAGTGGCGAGCTGGCGGCTTTCCGCCGAGAGCCGCGGGCTTTCGGTACCGGGCTAGCGGCGCTTAAGGATTCGCGCCGGCCTTGCGGATTTCGAATCCCGCCGCCTGCACGATCTCGGGAATGCGCGCGGCCATTTCGCGATTGAGCGCGCGCGCCTCTTCCGGCAGCTTTTCCCATTCGGTGATGAGCGGGGAATGTTTCAGGACCTCGCTGCGCTTTTCGCCGAACGACCAGCCCTGGCTGCGCTGCTCGATGCACCAGCGCCAATGTTCGGCGCGCGCGAGCGTATCGAGTGTTGCCGCGTCGAGGGGCGGCGAATGCGCGGACCCGCGCGCGAGCTTGAATCCGGCCGTGCGCAGGGCGGCCGGAATGTGATCGGCGAAGGCGCGATTGGAGGCCTTGAAGCGCTCGGGCAAGCGCGACCAGGCGACGTTGGCCGGCGAGCTTTCCGTCCTGGAAACCGATTTGAGATAGGCCTCGTGCGCCGCGCGCGCCATGCGGTCGTGCTCCTGATCGAGCAGAATTGCGGGCGCGGTCAATTCGTGCAGATCGCCGAAGGGAACGAGCCGGTCGGGCAGATCGGGATAGGCTTCGAGCCGGCGCAGGAACGCGCCCAGCTTGCGCTGTTCGCCGAGACGCACGAACACCGGCGTCGCCGATTGTTCGAGCCGGTCGAGAACGTCGCGGAAGAGCAGCGCCGTGCGCAGCGTTTCGTCGTCGGTGCCGAGCGAAACCGCGACCGCATCGGCGCGGTTCTCCGCCAGCGTCTTTTCGACTTCCGCCCACACATCCGCGTCGCCCGGCGCGAAGGTCGAGGCGTGGAAATCGAAATCGGCCTCGGCTTCGAGCCCGGGCCAGCGGCTCTTGAAGAGCGCGCGCGATGCGGTCACGTCGCGGCTGAAGACGGTGACCGACAAACGCACGCCCGGCAGCGCGAAATTCGATCCGATCGCATGGCGCACGATGTCCATGGCGACATCGCCGAAGCCCGCCATCGCCAGTCGCGGCCGGTTGCCGGCGCGCGCAAAGGCGCGCTCGAAGGCGTCCGAACGCGTCAGCGCGCGCGCGGAATTGTCGCGAATGCTGAAGACCTGGAACTCGACGCCTTCGCCGCCGAGGACGGCCGTGCGGTGCGCACGCAGATTGTCGATCAGCCAGTTGGAGCGCGTCTCGGCCACGATCTTGAGCGGCGCGCCCGAGCGGCCCTTCGCCATCTCCGCCGCGAGAAGCCCGATCTCCAGATTCTGCGCATCGGAGCCGGTGACCGCGACGATGGCCTCGGCGCGTTTCAGATTGGCGAGTTCGAGGATATTGCGCCGCTGCGGGTTGGCGGCGAGCACGGTGGCGCCGATGCGCTCGCAGGCCAGCGCATTGGCGCTTTCGCCGTCGGGCGCGATGGCGATGGTGGTCTTGCCCGCCTCGCGCAGGCTTTCGACGATCTGCCTTGCGTTATCGTCGAGCCCGCAGACGATGATGTGATCGCGGGAGCGCCTGGCCAGCGCCACGCGCATGTCGCGCCGGAGATTGACGAGAAAGAGCTTCGCGCCGCCGAAGATCGCCACCGCCGGCAGGAGATATTGCGCGATGACGAGCTCGATCGGGTCGGTGCCGGGAACGTAATGCCCGGTGCCGCGGATGAGGCCGAAGGCGTCGAGCGCCGCATCGCCGAGCGAGGTGACGCCGCAATGACTGCAGGAGAGAAAGCCCACGACGCCCAGCGCGAAAGCGATGGCGCCCATCGGACCGAGTATGAACCAGTCCTTCAGTCGGAAAAGGCCGGAGGTCATTGCACGCGCCAGAGCTCGCCCTTGATCTCGTTCAACTCCCACAATTCGCGGCGGCTGAAATGCAGATGCGGCCGGATCGTCATCAGGATCGTGTGGCCGATTTCGCGCTCGAGCGCATGCAGCCTGCGGAAGCGCACATGATCTTCCTCCGTGATCACGATCAATTCGCCCGTCTCGCGCGCGATCGACATCTTCTCCGCGCGCAGCACGAGCTCGGTGTGGATCTGGATATAGGTGAAGACGTTGGCGACTTCGTCGTGTTCGAGCTTTTCCACGAGGTTGCGGATGATGCGGCCCTCGCTGGTCTCCTCGAATTCTCCGCTTTCGAGTTCTTCCAGCAGATGGCGGTGCGATTCGTAATCGGTCCACAGCCAGGTATGCACGGACTGCTCGTCCTTCGAGAAGATGAGCAGGAACATCGGCGGCAGCATGACGATGAGGATGAGGGTGGCGCCCAGCGGCGAGGAATCGAACCCGTTGAACACGGAATGAAGCGCCACCGGCACGAGCCATACCGCAAGGCCAAAAAGGAACAGAGGCTTGAGTTTGCGCTCGATCGCCGTCTGCACCAGCATCGCGAAAAGCGCGGTCGCGCCGCCATGCATGATCGCGGTGCCGAAGCCGCGGATCACCCAAAGCCCGATGCTCGCGTCGCGGAAAACGCTCAAGAGATAAAGATTCTCGACCACCGCGAAGCCCGTGCCCACGGCAAATCCCATGATCGCGGCGTCGATCATGAAGCCGATGCGGTTGCGCGCGAAGAGATAGATGAGCGCGATTGCCTTGAAGCCTTCTTCCACGAAGGGCGCGGCGTAGCGGCTGTATTGCGTAAAATCGATGTTCAGGAGCGAGGCGAGCCCGGCATTGGCGTAATAGCTCGCGACGCAGAGGCCCGCGCCGGCGCTCAGCGTCAACGCCACTTCGCGGAAGCTGACGAGGCGGTAGCTGTCGAAATAGAGCAGCGCGCCGAAGAAAACGAGCACCGGCACAAGCGCAATCGAGGCTTCGAGGGCAAGTTGGAGCGTCACTGGATCAGCGCCGGCGTATAGAGGATCTTGAGCGAGGCCATCAGCTCGTCGCGCCGCCCCGGCGCGTCGCCCAGGCCCTTGGCGTAGCCCACCGAAAACGTCAGCGGCAGGCGCAGCGCGACGGTGAAGTTGAAATCCACCTGCACGCCCAGCGTCTCCGCGGTCTGATCGTCATGGGCGCCGGGGTTGACGACCATCACGCCCGCGAACAGCGCGGTGCGCGCCCAGTTCAGATAGAAGGCCGGCGTGCCGATATCCTCGAAATGCAGCGGCGGCAGATTGAGCTCGGCCAGCGACTTGACGAAGCTGCGCGCGCCGATGGCGTCGATGCGATAGCCGGGGAAGCTGTCATATTCGCGGTAGCGCTTCTCGTCGCGGTCGTCGACGAAATTGTTGCCGAAGGCGCCGAAATAATAATCGCGCAGCGCGCTCGTCTTGTCGCCGGCGCCGAAGCCGGCCGAATTGTAGAGCCAGGCCGAGGAATGTTGCCACGGCAGCGAATAACCGAAATCGAATCCGGCATAGGCCTTGGGGAAGAATTCGTTGGAGCCGTAATCGCCCTCGAGCATGCCGTAGAGATGATAGCCCTCTTCATTGTCCACCGCGCCGAGCGACCTGTCGTAGTAGCTGTAATCGAGCCCGAGCTTGGCGGTGGCGAGCTGGCGCACATTGCCGTGCACGTTCTGCGCGCCGGGCAGCGTATCGATATCGGAGTAAAGATCGAGATCGGCGCTGAAATCGAGCCGGCGCGGCAGATCGTAGATCAGGACTTCCTTATAGCCGGTGAGCAGCGCCTCGCCCTTGCGGCTGCGCTGCGTGGGTCCGAAGAGATCGTAGAAATCCGCGCCGTTCTGCTTGTAGACGACATGCCAGTAGAGCGTGTGGAAGCCGATTTCGGCGTGATATTCCTGCTTGGCGCCGAGGCCGGTCCAGGGCGAATAGGAAAAATTCGCCCATAGCTGGTCGTATTGCAGCGGATCCTCGAACACGACATACCAGCCGAGCGCGGCATGGGCCTTGTAGCCCATCACGATCGGATAGGCCGAATCGAGGCGCAATTCGTCGAGCGGAATATATTCGCCGCGGTGCGTGATCATCGAATCGAGCGGTATCTTGGCGGGCGAGCCCACCGCCCAGGTCTTCACCACCGGGAATTTGTCGGCGACTTCGGTGCCCAGGAAATGGATGGTGCCCAGATCGTCGGTCACCTTGGGCTGGATGCGCGCGGGCACGAAGCCCTTGCCCGTGAACTCATAGACGATGAGCGAGCCGTCCTGCATCGGTATGGGCCGGAAGAATCCCGTCACCGCGTTGCTCACCGCTTCCACATCGCCGCTCGCCAGGTCGAGCCGGTAGACATTCGAGACGCCGGTGTAATAGGCGGTCGCGTAGAGATATTTGCCGTCCTGCGAAAATGTGCCGTCCTCCGGAATCGAGGTGCCGAGAACGATCTTCTGGACCTCGTCCGCATTGCCCGCCAGCAGATCGGCGATGCGATAGACCGCGATGCGCTGGTCGCCGTTGATCTCGCCCACCGAGGCCGAAAGCAGCGTGCCGTCGGGCGAAATGTCGAGATCGAACAGCGAATGGCCGTAAGGATAGGTCATCACCTGGTGCCAGAGCGTGGTGCCCAATTCGAGCCGCACCAGCGTGTCGACGCCGTTCAGATGCCGGATTCCCCAGATCGAATGATCGGTGGGATTGACGACGATATCGCCCACGCGGCCGTCCTCGATCAGCATCTGCGTATCGCCGCTCGCAAGATCGATCTCCATCAGGTCGCGAAAGGCGTTGTTGTCGGTGGTGTAATAGATTTTGCGCAGCGCGGGATCGAAGGCGAGCGAGGTCACGCGATAAAGCGCCGGCCCCTTGATGGTGACGAGCTTTTTGATCGAGCCGTCCTTGAGCGACATCATGCCGACGTAAGGGAGCACGCCCGCCGGGCGGAAGGCGACGATCAGGCTGCCGCTTTTGGCGTCGTAGAAGGAGCGCGAGGCCGAGCCGAGCCCGGTCTTGGTCAGATAGGTGACCGGCGTCGTCGGATATTTGCGCACCAGCGCCAGATTGGCTTCCTGGTAGCGGTGCTCGAACGCGACCCAGTCGGCCCAGGCCTCATCGAGCGATTTGCCGAAGACCTGCTTGAACTGGGCTTCGTAATAGGCGTGGCTGTCTTCGCCGCGCTTGTACCAGTCGATCACCTTCTGGGGCGAATAGGTGTAGGCGAGATAACTCATAAAGCGCGTGCCGTAGAGATAATCTTCCGCGCCCACCTGGAAATCGACCATCTTGCCTTCGGATTCCAGGCCGAGCGGATCGTAGAAATGGGCGTGATCGCGCACCATGGCGCGGAACACCATTTCGTCATAGGCGCCTTGCGCACGGCCCAGCCCGCCGCCCATCCAGGTTTCCTGGAACACGGCGATGCCTTCGAGATACCAGCGCGGGCCGAGCTCGCGCGGCGCCGCCAGATAATTGTAGAGGATCGATTCGGGATGCTCGGTGATGGGCGCGGGCTTGCCGTGGAAAAAATCCTGCCAGCCCTCGTCCTCTTCGTTCCACACATTGGTGGTGGCGATATGGACGAGTTCGTGATTCATCACCGTGAAGAATCGTTCG
>DATIZS010000364.1:0-3072 GCA_035516955.1 Rhizomicrobium sp. | reverse complement strand
GCGGGGTTCCTCCGGTGAGCCGCGTTTGCTGCGCATGCTCGCTCTCGCGCCATCCCGCGCGCTCTCCCGCCGCCAGGATCTGATCGGTCATATGCGAATAGGTATCGCCCGGAGAGATGCAATTCACCTGAACGTTATGATCGCGAACTTCCTCCGCGATGCTTTCGACGAATCGCGCTACCGCGGATTTGGTGGCGGCGTACATGGCAAAATTCGGCCGCGCGGTGAACGCTCCGCCGCACGCGAGGACAATGATCTTGCCGGAGCGCCGCTCGATCATCCCCGGCAGCACCGCCCGGCAGGCGTTCATCACGCCGATCAGGTTGGTCTGCACCACTTCGTGCCACACCTTGGGCGAACTTTCGACGAACGGCCCGATCGGCCCCTGAATCGCGGCGGCGCAGATCAGTACCTGCACGGGAGCGTTGAAGTGCACGCGCATGCGCTCGATGCCGGCGCCGACCTGTTCGTAATCCGAAATGTCGGCCCGAATGCGCAAAGCGTTGCCGCCGGCGTGTTCGATCTCCAGGTGACACAGGTCGAGCTCGGCTTTGCTGCGAGCCAGCAGCGCGACCCGCGCGCCCTGGGCCGCGAAGCCGATCGCCAGCCGTTTCCCGATTCCGCGTCCCGCGCCGGTAACCAGGACGGGCACGCCTTTGAATGACTGCACACCAACACGGTATTACAAAATCGGCGAAAACGGTCTTGGCCCGCGGAAGGTTCGGAATATCATGAATATTTGCGGCCGCCCGTCACACCCACCTCGCGCGGCGAGGCCATCGAACGCCTGCGCTCGGAGATCTTCGACGTGCTGGTTATCGGCGGCGGCATCAACGGCGCCGGTACCGCGCGAGACCTGGCCCTGCGCGCAAAAAACGCGCAACATCCGCTGCGCATCGCACTGGTCGACCAGAACCACTTCGCCTCCGGCACCAGCAGCAAGAACTCGCATCTCATCCACGGCGGCCTGCGCTATCTGAAGCAGCTCGATTTCGCGCTGGTGCGCGAAGCCTTGCACGAGCGCAAGGTTCTGCTTCACATCGCGCCTCATCTGGTCGAGCCCCTGCCCTTTCTTCTGCCCGTCGCCGGACGCGCGCGCGAGATCTTCTACCATCTCGGCCTGACCATCTATGACAGCTTCAGTGACGGCTTCCCGCGTCACCGCCGGCTTCCGCTCGATGAGGTCCACGAGCTCGAGCCCGGCCTCGCCGTTCCCGGCATGACCGCCGCGGCCGAGTATTATGACGCGCAAGTCCGCTCCGCCCGCCTGGTGCTCGAAAATATCTTCGAAGCGATCGCGAACGGCGCGGCGTGCGCCAACTACATTCGCCTCGAAAGCCATGAGTCCCGAGGCGAATGGCGCGTCCAGTTGCACGACATGATCTCCGATGAACGCTTCGAGGCCCGCGCTCGCGCCCTGGTCGACGCCACCGGCCCCTGGGCGCGCGGTCCCGCTCCCCGCCTGGTTCGCGGTTCGCACATCGTGCTGCCCCGATTGAACCGGAGCGATCACGCGGTCGCGTATTTCGAGTCATCCGGGCGAATCGTGTTCTTCATTCCATGGGGCGAACGGCGCGACCGGACGCTGATCGGCACCACCGATGTCGATCACTCGGGCTCGCCCGACGATGTCGAAATCTCAAGCGACGAAACCGCGTACCTTCGCGCGATTGCCGCCAAAATATTTCCGGAAAGCGCAAGCCTCCAGCCGGTGGCATCCTTCAGCTCACTGCGCCCGCTGCTCGCCTCGCACGGATCGGCCACGGGAGCCACGCGAGAACACCGCATCTTTTACGATCCGAACGGGATCCTGCGCATCACCGGCGGCAAGTTCACCACTTATCGGGCTATGGCCGAAGAAGCCGCGG
The DNA here is from genome assembly GCA_035516955.1 of Rhizomicrobium sp. Classification (GTDB taxonomy): domain Bacteria; phylum Pseudomonadota; class Alphaproteobacteria; order Micropepsales; family Micropepsaceae; genus Rhizomicrobium. The sequence continues at coordinate 1,204 of DATIZS010000364.1, read as the reverse complement.
ATCTGCTCACCGCGAAGGTTGCGCCCCATCTGAAAGACATCCACGCGACCGCTGAGACTGCGCTCAACGGGAACACTTCGGACGCGATAAACGCTTTGTTGTCCAACGCTTCCGCCATTGCCGGCGAATACCCCGTCGAGCCCGCCGAAATAAATCGCTTAGTCAGCCAATATGGCGTGCTGGCGCCCGCCGTGTGGGAGGGTATGAATGAACCAAGCTTCCCGGGCCTCTCGCGGATTGACGCCGCACGCATGAGATTCGCGATCGATCACGAAATGGCGCAGTATCCGGCCGATTTCCTGGAAGTTTCGACTTCGCTCGCGCACGATGGCCGTGGCAATTTGTTGCCACCAGGAGCCTGGCCGCCGCGGAAATCAATACAATAGGGTTCTTTACCGCATGCTGACGCCGCCCAAGAGGATAAAATGACCCGCTGCCCGGAAGGACACTTCTACGATCCCGCGAAACATCCCGCCTGCCCCTGGTGCGCGCTGCCCGCCGACACCGGAGGCATCGAACAGAAGACCCGGCCGGTGCGCGCCGAGATTCCTTTGCCGCCGCCGTTGCCCGGCGTTCCGCCGCCTCCGCCCCTTCCTCCCTTGCCTCCGCTGCCCCAGGCGAGCGGTCCCGCGGCGACCGTCCGCGTTGGCATGGCGGCGAAGATCGGCAAGAATGAACCGGTGGTCGGCTGGCTGGTGTGCACGCAAGGCCCCGATCGCGGGAAAGACTATCGCCTGCACGCCGAGAAGAATTACATCGGACGCGCGCCGACCATGGATGTTGTGGTCGAAAGCGACAACGCCATCTCTCGAGAGCGCCATGGGATCGTCGTGTTCGATCCCAAGAAGCAGTCTTTCTGGGTCTTGCCGGGCGAATCCGCCGGTCTGGTGTATCTGAACGGCGAGATGGTCAACACACCTACGCCGTTCCATCGCGACGATGTCCTGGAAATCGGAAAATCCAAGCTGGTGCTGATCCCGTTCTGCGGGGACAAATACACCTGGGAGGCCGCAGGAGCGTAACCTCGCATGCGTTTTCTGCCCGGCAACGCGCAGCATATCGGCGCCCGCCATTCGCAACAGGATTCGTTCGGCTTCGCGGATCCGGGCGATCGGGCATTTCTTGCGCATGGAGGCTTTCTGGCCGTCGTCTGCGACGGCATGGGCGGAATGGAACACGGCGATCTGGCCAGCCGCACCGCGGT
>DATIZS010000363.1:0-2421 GCA_035516955.1 Rhizomicrobium sp. | reverse complement strand
GTGCCGGCGGGGATTTCGGGTTCGGCGTCCTTCGGGGCCGCCTGCGGCGGCACCTCAGGATGACGGGATACCGGTTTGGCGGCGGGCTCAATCCTGGCCACTTCGGCTTTGCGCGCGTTATCCTGAGGTGCGAGCCTTGAGCTCGGCGAAGGGCGAACCTCGAAGGATGACGCACCGATCAATTCCGCGATCGGCTGATTGACCTTCACGCCTTCGGTGCCTTCGGGCACCAATATCTTTCCGATGCGGCCTTCATCGACCGCTTCGAATTCCATCACCGCCTTATCGGTTTCGATTTCGGCGAGGATGTCGCCGGAGTGGACCTCGTCGCCCTCCTTCACCAGCCATTTGGCGAGCTTGCCCTCCTCCATGGTGGGCGACAGCGCGGGCATGAGGATTTGGGTTGCCACTATTCGCGCTCCAGAGCCGCCAGTTCCGCGACATGCTGTTCCCAATGGCGGCCGTCGAACGGTTTCACCGACACGTTCTTGAATTCGCTCTCGTCGAGACAGCGGAAATTCACGCTATAGCCGTCCGGATGCGAGCGCGGCACATAAAAAGATTTCACGCCGCAGACAGAACAGAAGAGATGCTTCGCCGTGCCGGTGTTGAATTGATAGAGCGTGAGCTTGTCTTCGCCTGATAACAGCCGGAAGCGCGATTTCGGCACGATCAGATGCAGATAGGCGAATTTCGAGCACATCGAGCAATTGCAGGACGTGACGTCGACCTCGTCCGGCGCCTCGGCCTCGAACGTCACCGCGCCGCAATGGCAGCCGCCTTTCACCCAGCGCATCATTTGTAGCAAACCGCTTTCGCCGCCGCGATTACATCCTCAACGCCGGGCAGCGCAAGTTTTTCCAGATTGGCCGCATAGGGCATCGGCACATCCTTGCCGGTGACTTTGGTGGGCGGGGCGTCGAGATAATCGAACGCTTCGCTGGCCACCACCGAGCAAATTTCCGAACCGATGGAACCGACGGGCCAGCCCTGCTCCACCGTGACGATGCGGTTGGTTTTCTTCACCGATGCGATCACGGTTTCGGTATCGAGCGGGCGAAGCGTGCGCAGATCGATCAGTTCGGCGTCGATGCCTTCGGCGGCGAGTTTTTCCGCCGCTTCCAAAATCAGGCCGACGCAAATCGAATGCGCGACCAGCGTCACATCTTTTCCGGGCTTCACCACGCGCGCCTTGCCGATGGGCACGACATAATCGTCGAGCTTCGGCACCGGAAAAGAGCGCCCATACACGATCTCGTTTTCGAGACAGATCACCGGATTGGGATCGCGGATCGCCGCCTTCAGCAGGCCCTTCGCGTCGGCCGCGAAATAGGGCGCGATCACTTTCAACCCCGGCACATGGGCATACCAGCTCGAATAATCCTGGCTGTGTTGTGCCGCGACGCGCGCCGCCGCTCCGTTCGGCCCGCGGAAGACGATAGCGCAATGCATCGCCCCGCCGCTCATATAGCGCGTCTTGGCCGCCGAATTGACGAGATGGTCCATCGCCTGCATGGCGAAATTCCAGGTCATGAATTCCACAATGGGTTTCAACCCGCCGAAGGCCGCGCCGACGCCAAGGCCCGCGAAGCCATGTTCGGTGATCGGCGTGTCGATCACGCGCTCCGCCCCGAATTCCTCGAGCAATCCCTGGCTCACTTTATATGCGCCCTGATATTGCGCGACCTCCTCGCCCATCAGGAACACATCGCCGTCGCGGCGCATCTCCTCGGCCATCGCATCGCGCAAGGCTTCGCGCACCGTCATGGTGACGAATTCGGTGCCTTCGGGCAGTTCACCCTCCCCTTGAGGGAGGGTCGAAAAATCTGGAGCGGCAGCGGAAGATTTTTCGGGGAGGGGTCTGGCCGCGGCGCGAGCGGACCCCCCACCAAATTCGCTTCGCGAATTTGGCTCCCCCTCAAGGGGGGAGCGGGATGGCTGCGCAGACATCGGCGCTTTCTCAGCCGCTTCGCCATCCTGCACCAGCGTCGCAATCGGCTGATTGACCTTGATGCCTTCCGCGCCTTCCGGCACGAGCAGTTCGCCGATGCGCCCCTCATCGACGGCTTCGAATTCCATCGTCGCCTTGTCGGTTTCGATCTCGGCGAGGATGTCGCCGGAATGAACTTCGTCGCCCTCCTTCACCAGCCATTTGGCGAGCTTGCCCTCTTCCATGGTGGGCGACAGCGCGGGCATGAGGATTTGCGTCGCCATCAGGCCAGCACATCCGTGTAAAGTACTTCGGCCGCGGGCTCGGGGCTTTCGCTGGCGAAGGATGCCGCGGCATTGACCAGCCCGCGGATTTCCTTGTCGATGGCTTTGAGATCGTCGTCGCTCGCTTCCTTGCGCGCAATCAGCTTCTCGCCCAGATGCTCGATCGGATCGCGCTTCTCGCGCACCTGCTGCACTTCCTCGCGCGAG
>DATIZS010000362.1:0-2875 GCA_035516955.1 Rhizomicrobium sp. | reverse complement strand
GGGCCACCAGCGCATCCACAATGTCAGCTATCTGACCGCGCGGAGCGATCTCGAACGTCTCGCAGAACGCAAGCTGCTCGAAAAATCGAAGCACGGCGTGCTCAACATCTTCACGGCGCCCAAAAACCTGCGCGAGCGTCTGGCGCGTTACGCCTAGCGCTTCGTCCCTGCCGGTTTGGGCGCGGCCCCGCCCGGGCTCGAGAAATAGCGGAAGAATTCGCTGTCGGGCGAAAGGACGAGCGTGGTGTTGTTGCCCTGAAGCGCGTCCTGATAGGCCTGCATCGAGCGGTAGAAGGCGAAGAAATCGGGATCCTTGCCATAGGCGCCGGCGAGGATTTCCGTTTTCTGCGCGTCGCCTTCGCCCCGCAGGATTTCGGATTCGCGCGTGGCTTCGGCGGTGAGCACCGTCACTTCGCGCTCGGCGCGCGCGCGGATGCGCTGCGCGGTTTCGCTGCCTTCGGCGCGGAACTCGGCCGCCTCGCGTTTGCGCTCCTGGATCATGCGCGCATAGATCGCCTTGCTGTTCTCCGCCGGAAGATCGGCCCTGCGGATGCGCACGTCCACCACCTGGATGCCGAAGCCGGCAGCACTTTCGTTCATGTTGTCGCGGATGTCGTTCATCAGCTTGGCGCGCTGCGGCGACAGCATGCTCTGGAAGGCATGCGAGCCCAGCACCTCGCGCACATTGGAGGAGAGGATGGGCGAGAGGCGCACTTCGGCGACCTCCACATCCTGCAGCGCCTGGTAGAAGCGCAACGGATCGACGATGCGCCAGCGCGCGAATGCATCCACCACCATGCGCTTCTTGTCGGAGGCGATCACTTCTTCCGGCAGCGCATCGAGATTGAGCAGGAGCTTGGGCATATAGACCACGCTCTGGATGAGCGGGATCTTGGTGTGCAGGCCCGGCTCGGTGACCACTTCCCTGGGCGCTTCGAATTGCAGCACCAGCGCCTGTTCGGTCTGGCCGACCGTGTAGAAGCAGGAAAGCCCCAGCACGACGGCGACAAGCAGGATCGCGCCGAGCGCGACGAGAGAGCTGTTCCTCATTGCCCGCCTCCCGCGCTCTTGGCCGATTGCGCCGGCTGGACGGGCGTGACCGGGCCCGTGGTGACGCTGACATCGGAATCCGCGTTCGGCTGCAGCCCGGGCAGCGGCAGATAGGGCACCACGCCATGGCCGGCATGTTCGTCGATGACGATCTTGTTCATCTCGCCCAGGATCTGCGACATGGTTTCGAGATACATGCGCCGGCGCGTCACGTCGGGCGATTTCTTGTAGGCGTCATAGACCGAGGTGAAGCGGCCCGCCTCGCCGCTCGCCTCCGCGATGGCCTGCTGCTTATAGGCTTCGGCGTCCTGCACGATCTTGGCGGCGCGCCCGCGCGCTTCGGGGATGATCTTGTTGGCGTAAGCCTCGGCCTGGTTGCGCATGGTTTCCTGATCGGCGCGCGCGGCCTGCACGTCGCGATAGGCGCCGATCACCTGCTCGGGCGGATCGACCTTCAGCATCTGCACCCGCGTGATGGTGACGCCCGCGCCATAGGCATCGAGCGTCTTCTGCATCAATTCGCGCACCGCCACCTGGATGGGCCCGCGGTCCTGCGTCAGGATCGCCTCGATCTCGTTCTGGCCCACGACCTCGCGCATGGCGCTTTCGGCCACCGCCTTCACCGCGCCCTGCGGATTGTCGACGTTGAACAGATAATTGCCCGCGTCCTTGATCACCCAGAACACGCTGAAATTCACGTCGACGATGTTCTCGTCGCCGGTGAGCATCAGGCTTTCTTCGGGGATTTCGCCGGTCTCGCCGCCTTCGTCGGTCGCCGTGCGATAGCCGATATTGATCTGGTTCTCGCGCGTGACCTTGGGCGTCATCACCGTCTCGACGGGCCACGGCAGATGGTAATTCATGCCGGGCGAGGTGGTGGCCACGAATCTGCCGAAGCGCAAGACCACGCCCTGTTCGTCGGGGCTCACGAAATAGACGCCGCTCAAGAGCCACACCACCACCGCCGCCAGCAACAGAATGAGAAGACCGCCCGACGAAAACGCGCCGCCGGGAAACATGCCTCTCAGGCGATCCTGTCCGCGGCGGATGAGATCGGGCAGATCGGGCGGGCCTCCGCCGCCGGAGGGTCCGCGTCCCCAGGGACCGCGATTTCCGCCATTGCCGCTCTGCGGATTGTTCCAGGGCATGTGGCTCCCGAATGGTTGAACGCGGGCCCCGCGATGCAAATGTCAGTATGACGGGGCTTGCTTGGTTTCCGGCACCGGGGCGGTTATATGTGCATCCCCCCGATGGCGCAAATGACGGATCGCTGCCGCAGCTCGCGCGGGAATGGAGCGTTGGAGATGGCCGAAGCGACACGGGACGAGGTATTGGCCGCGCTCGCGCGCGTCGCCGATCCCGAAAGCGGCCGGAATCTGATCGAAGCGGGGCTCGTGCAGGGGCTCGTGCTGAAGGGCGGCCATGTGGGCTTCGCCATCGAAGTGCCGGCCGCGCGGGGCAAGAGTGCGGAGCCTCTGCGCAAGGCCGCCGAAGCCGCGGTGGCGAAGCTTGCCGGCGTTTTGTCCGTGACGGCCGTGCTCACGGCGCATAACGAAGCGCCGCGTCCGCAAGCGCCGCAACAGCGGGCGGGAATTCCCGGCGTCGGCGCCATCATCGCGGTGGCGAGCGGCAAGGGCGGCGTCGGAAAATCGACCGTGGCGGTCAATCTCGCGCTTGGGCTTTCGAAGCTGGGGCTGAAGACCGGATTGCTCGACGCCGATATCTATGGCCCGTCCGTGCCGCGGCTCTTGAACATCACCGAGAAGCCCGAATCCGACGGGCGCGTACTGCAGCCCATCGAGAAATTCGGCATCAAGGCGATGTC
>DATIZS010000361.1:0-10445 GCA_035516955.1 Rhizomicrobium sp. | reverse complement strand
GCGCGACCACAGAATGACTTCCGCATCCGGCATGCGTTGACGGAGTTCGATCGCCCGTTTCTTCGTATGTCGTTCGGGATCGCGCACGCCCCCTCCGCCTCGCTATCGCTCGGCACCTCCCCCGTAAACGGGGGAGGAAACAAGCCCCAATAATCCCGCCCGCTGACGGCCTGTCAGGCGCGTTCGATTCTTGCGCTCCCCCGCGCGCCGGTGCATAGGGTGCCCCCGCGATCCGGGCGGAGGACAGATTGAGCACATCCGGGCTCATGCAAGGAAAGCGCGGCCTCATCATGGGGGTCGCCAATGAACGCTCCATCGCCTGGGGCGTGGCGGAGGCTTTGCACAAGGCCGGCGCCGAGCTCGCCTTCACCTATCAGGGCGAGGCCTTCAAGAAGCGCGTGACGCCGCTCGTGGCCCCGCTCAATCCGGGCGCGCTGATCGACTGCGACGTCTCCGAACAGGGCTCGATCGATGGCGCCTTCGAGGCGCTGAGCGCCGAATGGGATTCGATCGATTTTCTCGTCCACGCCATCGCCTTCTCCGACAAGGACCAGCTCAAGGGCCGTTACGTCGACACCACGCCCGAGAATTTCGCGATGACGATGAACATCTCCTGCTATTCCTTCACGGCCATCGCGCGGCGCGCCGAGAAGATGATGCCCAATGGCGGCTCGATGGTGACGATGACCTATCTCGGCGCCGAGCGCGTGATGCCGCATTATAACGTGATGGGCGTGGCCAAGGCCGCGCTGGAAGCGAGCGTGCAATATCTGGCCGAGGATCTGGGCAAGCAGAAGATCCGCGTGAATGCGATTTCCGCCGGGCCGATCCGCACGCTGGCCGCCGCCGGCATCGGCGATTTCCGCTACATGCTGAAATGGTGCGAATACAACGCGCCGCTGCGGCGCAATGTGAGCGCGGGCGAAGTGGGCAATGCGGCGTTGTTCCTGCTCTCCGATCTCGGAAGTGCTGTGACCGGCGAATGCCTGCATGCCGATGCGGGCTATCATGTCGTCGGCATGAAGGCGGAGGACGCGCCCGACATCGCGGTCGCGAAGAACAACGGCGAATGAGCGACAACAGCTTCGGCAAGATGTTCTCGCTGACGACCTTCGGCGAAAGCCATGGGCCGGCCATCGGCTGCGTGGTCGATGGCTGCCCGCCCGGAATCGAACTGAGCGAAGCCGATATTCAGACGGATATGGATCGCCGCAGGCCCGGCCAATCGAAATTCGTCACGCAGCGCAAAGAGCCGGATCAAGTTCGCATTCTCTCCGGCGTGTTCCAGGACGAGCGGATGGAGCGCCAAGTCACGACCGGAACGCCGATTGCGCTCCTGATCGAGAATGTCGATGCGCGCTCGAAGGACTACAACGACATCCGCGACAGGTTTCGCCCCGGCCATGCCGACTACACCTATTGGGCCAAATATGGCGTGCGCGATTATCGCGGCGGCGGCCGGCAAAGCGCGCGCGAAACTGCCAGCCGCGTGGCGGCGGGCGCGATTGCGAAGAAAGTTCTGAACCATCTCTACAGACACGTTTCCGTGCGCGGCGCGCTGATCCAGATCGGCACCGAGTTGATCGAGCGTGCGCGCTGGAACTGGGAGGAAGTTTCGAACAATCCGTTCTTCTGCCCGGATGCGACCGCGGTTCCTCTGTGGACGGAATATCTCGAAGCCGTGCGCAAACAGGGTTCCTCCTGCGGCGCGGTGATCGAAGTCGTCGCGGAAGGGATTCCGGCCGGCCTCGGCGCACCGATCTACGCCAAGCTCGATGCCGATCTGGCCTCCGCCATGATGAGCATCAATGCGGTCAAGGGCGTCGAAATCGGCGACGGTTTCGCCACCGCCATGCTCTCGGGCGAAGAGAATGCCGACGAAATGCGCAAGGGAACACGTGGCAAACCGAAATTCCTTTCCAATCACGCGGGCGGGATTCTCGGCGGCATTTCCACCGGCCAGCCGATCGTCGCGCGCTTCGCGGTGAAGCCGACATCGTCGATTTTAACGCCGCGCAAGACCATCGACATCGACGGCAACGAAACCGAGATCGTCACCAAAGGCCGGCACGACCCTTGCGTCGGCATTCGCGCCGTGCCGGTGGGCGAAGCGATGATGGCCATCGTCCTGGCCGATCACGCGCTACGCCACAGGGCGCAAATGGGCTGAAATTTGCCTTTCCGGCTGGCATATGCTAAGGCATATGCCATGACCATCGAACGCCATGTCCGCTTCTTCCGCAACGGCCGCAACAAGGCCGTGCGCATCCCGCGCGAATTCGAGCTGCCGGGCGACGATGCCATCATGCGCAAAGAGGGTGACAAGCTGATCATTGAACCGGTCAAAAAGAAGACGAACCTTCTGGAATGGCTGGCGACGCTCGAACCCATTGAAGAGGAATTTCCAGAGATCGCCGATCTGCCACCAAAGCCTTTCGACCTGTGATGCAGTTCCTGTTGGACGCAAATATCCTCTCCGCGCTTTTGCGAAATCCTTTTGGTCCCATCGAGAAGCAAATTCGCTTTCACGGAATCGATGCAGTTTGCACCAGCATAATCGCGGCGTCCGAATTGCGCTTTGGTGCATACAAGATCGGCTCAGCGCGGCTGACGTCCGAAGTCGAGCATCTGTTCGAGCGGCTGCCCGTGATTCCGTTCGATGTTCCCGCAGACAAACATTATGCGGAGCTGCGTGCCAGCCTCGAACGTGCCGGCACGCCTATTGGCGCAAATGATATGCTCATTGCCGCGCACGCTCTGGCGCTCGGCTACACATTGGTAACGAACAACGATCGCGAATTCGCCCGCGTGAAATCGCTCAAGGTCGAGAACTGGCTGCGGTAGAAACCGCGGACGCCGCGCGCGTCGGCGGGGCGAAGGACCAGCCGGGCAATTCCTGCGCCACCTGCGCGCCGATCGAGATCTGCGGTTCCGACGGCGGCGATGCGCCCGTCTTCTTCTCCATCTGCGCCACGCAGGCGCGCGTGAGACCCGCAAGATCGGGCAGATCGTGCGTGGCCGGCACCTCATGGACGAAGCAATCGTCGAAATAGGGCTCGCGCACGCCCGAGCCGCAGCCGAAGGAGGTGCGGTCGGGGCGCGCCGCCGTCATCACCATGCGGTCCGCGCCCTTCAGCACCGGCACGAACACGCCCGAGAAGCACGCCGAGATCACCACCACGGTCGGCCGCCCGCCGCAGGCGTTCGACACCATGTCGTTGAGCTTGTCTGGATCGAGAACGCCGTTGTCGAGGATCATGCCGTCGGGCTCGCCATGCGAGGTCATGTAGATGAAGCAGCCGGCGCTGGTGCGGTTCGACAGATCCCACAGCGAATTGGCGATGGTCTGCGCATCGCCCATCAGCGGACGCTCGGGATAGCGCGTGGGGCGCTGCGAGAACTGGATGATGTTCTGCGGCTTGAATCCCATGCGCAGGAGATCGGCGGTGACGTCGCGGCGCGCATTGTCGAAGATTTCCGAAGGACTGCCATCATGGGCGTGATAATCGCCCGCCACCACGATGGCGCCCCAATCGGCGAAGTTTCCTTGCGCGTAGGCCGGCAAGGCGAACGCGGCAAGCCAGGCCAAAACAAACGCGAACCGTTTCATCTCCCGTCCCGTACGAACGCGGCGGCAAGCTCAGTATGCGACGACCAGAGGAACTGGTCCACCGGGGTTACGGGGCCCATATGGTAACCGCCATCCGCCAGAATGCGGGCATCGCGCGCGAAACTTGCGGCATTGCAGGAAACATAGGCGATGCGTGCCACGAGCGAACGGGCGAGTCCGGCGGCTTGCGCGGCCGCGCCCATGCGCGGCGGATCGAGGACGATGGCATCGAAACGGTTGAGTTCCGCGGCGCCGAGCGGGTGCTTGAAGAGATCGCGCGATTCGGTGGTGACGGGCTTCAGGCCGGAAGTATTGCGCGCGGCCTTCTCCAGCGCGTTCAGCGCGGATCGCTCCAGGTCCACCGCATGAAGGCGCGCGTGTCCGGCGAGCGGCAAGGAGAACGTGCCGCAGCCGGCGAAAAGATCGGCGACGTTTTTCGCCTTGCCGATGCTCGCGACAACGAAATCCCGCAGGATGGTTTCGCCTTCGCGCGTCGGCTGAAGAAAGGATTTGGGCGGCAGATCGGCGCGCGCTTTGCCGAATTCGATTTGCGGCACGGCAAGTTCCGCGAGGATTTCATCGCCGGACGTCAGGCGCGCGAGCTTCAGCTTCACCGCCCACGGCACGATTTCGGAAATCAGCTTCGATGTGGGATGGCGTTTCCAGCCGATCGCCACGTCGAGGCCCGTGCCGGTTTCGGTGACATGCAATTCGGCTTTCTCGTTCTCGCGCAGGACGGCACCGAACATTTCGCGGAATTTCGCCACGGCCGAGAACAGCGCCGGCGTCAGCACCAGGCATTCGTGCATATCAACGATGGTATGCGATCTGGCCGCGGGGAAGCCGATGGCCGCTTCGCCGGTGTGTTTCTCAACCTTGAAGATGGCGCGGCGGCGCGTGCGTGGCGGAACCGAAATCACATCCGCGACGATCGCATCGGCAAATCCGTTGCGCGACAGCGCCTGGACGATCTCATCGCGTTTGCGCGCGCGGTAATCGGCGGGCGGCAAATCCTGCAACGCGCAGCCGCCGCAGGTTCCGAAATGGCGGCAGAGGTTCATTTATTCCCGGCGGCGATGAGGAATTCGCGATTGCCCTCGCCGCCCGCAATCGGGCTTTCCATGTGGCCGAGAATTGTCCAGCCGTTCGCCGCGATCCATGCGGCAATGTCTTCGAGTGCGGCGTTTTGCGCCTTCGCGTCGCGCACCACGCCGCCCTTGCCGATGGCGAAACGGCCCACTTCGAATTGCGGCTTGACCAGCGCCACCAGCCACGCGCCGGGTGCTGCAAGCGCGAGCGCGGCCGGCAATGCGAGTTTCAACCCGATGAAACTGACATCGGCGACGATCGCATCCGGCGCTTCGGGAACAACCTGCTTCGTCAGATCGCGCGCATTGACGCCATCGCGGCGCACGACGCGGCGGTCGCGCGCGAGTTTGGGATGCAATTGTCCGTGACCGACATCGATGGCGTAAACCTTGGCCGCGCCGCCCGCGAGCAGCACTTCGGTGAAGCCGCCGGTGGAAGCGCCGATGTCGAGGCAAATGCGGTCTTCCGGCGAGAGTGCGAATTTTTCCAGCGCCGCGGCCAGCTTCAATCCACCGCGCGACACATAAGGATGCGGCTTGGCGTATTCGATGCTCGCGCCGGCGGCGAGCGATTGCGAGGGTTTTTCGATTGCTTCACCATCGGCGCGCACCAGCTTCGCGCGGATCGCGGCCTGCGCTTCGCTGCGGCTTTTGGCGTAGCCGTGTTCGACGAGGAAAATGTCTGCTCTCATATTGTCCTTGTCCTTACCCTCCCCTTGAGGGAGGGTCGAAAAATTCGAGCAACGCGAAGAATTTTTCGGGGAGGGGTCAAACCACAATCCCGGAATGGGACCCCTCCCCGAAATTTGCTTCGTTGCACTTTGCAAATTTCGACCCTCCCTCAAGGGGAGGGTGAAATCTCACGCCCGTTCGCGCGCCGCGCTCGCTTCTTTTTCGCGGCCGAGCGCGTCGAGCGCCATGGCGACGATGGATTTGGCGTCGAGATGGGCGGCTTCGTACATCTTCTCGGGCGTATCCTGATCGAGGAAGCGGTCGGGCAGCGTCATGGGGCGAAGCTTGATGCCCCTGTCGAGCGTGCCTTCGAGCGCGAGGAATTGCATGACATGGGCGGCGAACCCGCCGATGGAGCCCTCCTCGATGGTGATGAGGACTTCGTGGTTTTGCGCCAGACGCCGGATGAGATCGTGGTCGAGCGGTTTGGCGAAACGCATATCGGCGACCGTGGCCGATAATCCGTGAGCGGACAATTTATCGGCCGCGATCAGACATTCCGGCAGCCGCGCCCCGAGATTGAGGATGGCGATGGAGGAGCCTTCGCGGATCACCCTGCCCTTGCCGATTTCGAGCGGGATCCCACGCGCCGGGCGTTCCAGCCCCAATCCTTCGCCGCGCGGATAGCGGAAGGCGGAGGGACGGTCGCCGATGGTCGCGGCGGTCGCCACCATGTGCATCAGCTCGACTTCATCGGACGCCGCCATCACGACGAAACCGGGAAGCGTGGCGAGATAGGTGATGTCGAACGCGCCGGCATGCGTGGGGCCGTCGGCGCCCACCAATCCGGCGCGGTCGATGGCGAAGCGCACGGGCAATTTCTGGATCGCCACATCGTGCACCACCTGGTCATAAGCGCGTTGCAGGAAGGTGGAATAGATCGCGGCGAAGGGCTTCATGCCGTCCGCCGCCAAGCCCGCCGCGAACGTCACGCCATGCTGCTCGGCGATGCCGACATCGAAGGTGCGGGCGGGGAATTTCCTGGCGAAGAGATCGAGGCCGGTGCCGGACGGCATGGCGGCGGTGACGGCGACGATGCGTTCGTCCTTTTCCGCTTCGGCGATCAGCGCTTCGGCGAAAACCTTCGTATAGCTCGGCGCGGTGGCGGTGGATTTCTTCTGCTCGCCGGTCAGCACGTTGAATTTGGAGACGCCGTGATATTTGTCGGCGGAGGCTTCGGCGGGCGCATAGCCCTTGCCCTTCTTCGTCACGACATGGATGAGGATGGGCCCCGACTGCACATCGCGTGCGTTCTCCAGCACCGGGATCAGATGATCGAGATTGTGGCCGTCGATCGGCCCCACATAATAGAATCCCAATTCCTCGAACAGCGTGCCGCCGGTGAAGAAGCCGCGGGTATATTCCTCCCAGCGTTTGGCGAGCTTCTCGAGCGAGCGCGGGAAGCGGTGGAAGAAGGCTTTCCAGAAGCGCCGGAAGCCGCGATAGGATTTGCTCGACACGACGCGCGCCAGATAGGCGCTCATCGCGCCCACGGGCGGGGCGATCGACATGTCGTTGTCGTTGAGGATGACGATGAGGCGCTCCTGGCGCGCGCCGGCGTTGTTCATCGCCTCATAGGCCATCCCTGCGCTCATCGCGCCGTCGCCGATCACGGCGATGACGTTGTTCTTCTCGCCTTTCAGGTCGCGCGCCACCGCAAAGCCGAGCGCGGCCGAAATCGAGGTCGAGGAATGGGCGGCGCCGAAGGGATCGTATTGGCTTTCGGCGCGCCTGGTGAATCCGGAAAGCCCGCCGCCCTGACGCAAGCTCTGCATGCGCTCGCGCCGGCCGGTGAGGATTTTGTGCGGATAGCTTTGATGGCCGACATCCCAGATCAGGATGTCTTTCGGCGTATCGAAGACGTAGTGCAGCGCGACCGTGAGTTCGACCACGCCGAGGCCGGCGCCGAGATGGCCGCCGGTGACGGAAACCACATCGATGGTCTCCTGCCGCAGTTCGCCGGCGAGCTGGCGCAGCGAGGCGCGCGGCAATGCGCGCAAGTCCGACGGTTCGTTGACCTGATCCAGAAGCGGCGTCTCACTCATGACCCTGTCCATCGGCGGTACTTGAAGGATGTTCTCGCAATCTGCCCGCTTCACATTTTTCCCGATCGCTCAGGCCCGCCTGACCACCACGAATTCCGCCGCTGCGCGCAAAAGGTCGGCCTTTTCGTCGAACAAATCAAGGTGACGAACGGCCTGATGGGCCATGGCTTCGGCTTGCGCGCGGGCGCGTTCGGGCCCCATCACGGAGACGACCGTGGGCTTGCCTTTCGATGCGTCTTTTTGCGCGGCCTTGCCCATCCGCGCGGGGTCGCCTTCGGCGTCCAGAAGGTCGTCGGCGATCTGGAAGGCAAGGCCCATTTCCTGACCATAGGTCGCAATCGCCGTGCGCAACGGCGCCGACGCCTTGCCCATGATCGCGCCCGCCTCGCAGGAGAACATGAAGAGCGCCGCCGTCTTCATGCGCTGCAGGCGCGTGATTTCGGGAAGCGGCGGGTTCTGGCCTTCGAAAGCGATATCCATCATCTGCCCGCCCACCATGCCTGCATGCCCTGCGGCTTGCGCAAGCTTCGTCACCAGCTCGCAGCGCACGAAAGGATCGCCATGCGTTTCGGGCGAGGAAAGCAATCCGAACGCCAGCGTGAGCAGCGCGTCGCCCGCGAGGATCGCGGTCGCTTCGTCGAAGGCCTTGTGCGTGGAAGGCTTGCCGCGGCGCATGTCGTCATTGTCCATGGCGGGAAGATCGTCATGCACGAGCGAATAGGCATGCACGCATTCGACGGCCGCGGCTACGCGCGCGCTGGCGCGGCGATCGACGCTGAACAATCGCCCGGTTTGCAATACGAGGAATCCGCGCAAGCGCTTGCCGCCGCCGAGTGCCGCATAGCGCATCGCTTCGAGCACGCGCGATTCCGGTCCGGCGGCCTGCGGCAGCAGCGTGTCGAGCGTGCGCTCCACGAAACTGGCCGCCTCGGCCAGCGCCGGCTCGACCATGCTTTGCGGAGATGTCCCGGTCATATCAGCCAAGATCGGCGGGTTCGACGCCCTTGCCCTGGCCCACGATCTTTTCGAGACGTCCTTCGGCGGCTTTGAGCCTCGCCTCGCAATGGGCCTTCAGCGCCTGGCCGCGCTCATAGAGCGCGATGGAATCTTCGAGATCGACTTCGCCCTGCTCGAGCTTGGCGACGATCTCTTCCAGTTCCTTCAGCGCGGCCTCGAAGCTGAGCTCGCCGACGGGCGCGGCATCGGGTTTGGATTTCGCAGGCATTCACGCCTCCATCAGCGCTTCGACATGCGCACGCGCCGAGCGCGCAAGGGCCTGGAGGTCATAGCCGCCTTCCAGCGCCGAAACAACGCGGGCGGAGCAATGCTTTTGCGCCAGCGCACAGATTTCGCTTGTGGCCCAGGCGAAATCCTCTTCGTCGAGCCGCAACTCGGCGAGCGGATCGGCCTTGTGCGCATCGAAGCCCGCCGAAACGAGCACGAATTCGGGACGAAACGAATCAAGCGCGGGCAAAACGATGTTCGAGAATGCCGCGCGGAACGCTTCGCCGCCTGCGCCCGGCTGAAGCGGCGCGTTGACGATGTTGTTCGCGGCGCCCGTTTCGGAGGCGCGACCCGTTCCGGGATAAAGCGGCGATTGATGCGTGGAGGCGTAGAAGAGATCGGGATCGTTCCAGAAAATGTCCTGCGTGCCATTGCCGTGATGGACGTCGAAGTCGATTACGGCAATGCGATTTAGCCCATAGGTGTCACGCAGATGTAATGAACCGATCGCGACATTGTTGAACAGACAGAAGCCCATTGCGCGCTTGCGCTCGGCATGATGGCCGGGCGGGCGCACGGCGCAGAAGGCGTTTCGCGCTCTTCCCGCCATGACCGCATCGGCCGCCGCGATCACCGCGCCCGCGGCCCTGAGCGCCGCTTCGGACGAACCCGCCGACATGGCGGTATCGGCATCGATGCGCACGTAATGCTCCTCCGCAGCCCGCGCGGCGAGCGTGGTCAGCACATTCTCGATCAGGC
Source organism: Rhizomicrobium sp. (assembly GCA_035516955.1). Taxonomy (GTDB): domain Bacteria; phylum Pseudomonadota; class Alphaproteobacteria; order Micropepsales; family Micropepsaceae; genus Rhizomicrobium. Next base: position 987 of record DATIZS010000361.1, on the reverse strand, counting down.
CGGCCGTATGGGCGCGGGCGAGATCGGCCCTGGAGGCGAGCGGCGCTTCCGCCCACACAAGCCCGCTAACATCCTGTAATTCGTCGAGAATCGCCCGCAGCCGGTCGGCGCTTTCGGGATGGCCGGGCGGCGTTTCGTGGCCGAGGCAAGCCTTGTGCGTGTAAAGGACCGTCGTCATCTCAAATCGTCCGAAGCATCGAAGCCCGCCCGCCCAGTCCAGATGCTGCCCGGGCTCTCGCGGCGTCCTTTGACCGTCCAAAGGCCAGTGCCGCTTGCCTCGAATTGTTTCAGGTCTCGAACCCCGAACGCAATATCCTGACGGCATGTCATAAAATAGATGCAAAAAGACCACAGCGCGCTTGCGAACTATTTCCTGCGTGTAATTCCGTTTTGACCAGCGCGTGCGGACTCTTTTAGCGTGGTGTCAAACGGATAGGCCGCGCGGGCTGGTTGGTTGCGCGGGCTTTGTCTGGCCATCCTGGCTGGCAGCTATCCGGTCGTTCTAAGTCGCCGCGACGGCGAAACCACGGGGGTTCAACGTGTTCCAATCGAAACTGAAACTCAGCAACATCCGCTCGGCCCTTCTGCTCGGCGCGGCCTCGGCCGCGGCTCTCGGTCTCACCGCTCCGGCCAAAGCCGACAGCGTCGAAACCGTGGTGGTCACGGGCTCGCGCATTCCGCAACAGGGGCTTTATTCCAGTTCGCCGGTCACCACGGTCGGCCAGCAGGAAATCCAGCTCGAAGGCACGACGAGCGTCGAAACGCTTATCAGCAACCTTCCCTCGGCCGTCACCGACCAGAACAATTTCCAGGCCAACGGCGCGACCGGTATCGCGACCGTCAACCTCAGAAGCCTCGGCGCCAACCGCACCCTCGTGCTGATCGACGGCAAGCGCCTGCTTCCGGGCGATCCGATCGATCCCGTTCCCGATCTGAACAACATTCCGGCCGCACTTGTCGACCACGTCGAAGTGCTGACGGGCGGCG
>DATIZS010000360.1:0-5345 GCA_035516955.1 Rhizomicrobium sp. | reverse complement strand
CTCGTCGCCAATGGCAAGCGCCGAATCGAGCAGGAATTCTCCGAGGCCGCCGTGGTCGGGCGCTATGTCGGCCTGTTCGAACGCGTGAGGCGGCGCTGATGTGCGGCATCGCCGGCATCGTCACGAACGACAAATCGGCGGTGCCGGCCGCGCCGATCGAAGCCATGCTGGGCGCGCTCGCCCATCGCGGGCCGGACGGGCAGGGGCGCTACGAAGCGCCCGGCATCGCGCTTGCGCAGGCCAGACTCGCCATCATCGATCTGGAGACCGGCGATCAGCCGCTCTTCGGCCCCGGCGGTTCGGTGCTGGTGGCCAATGGCGAGATCTACAATTACGTCGAGCTGCGCCGCGATTTCTCCGGCGCCAATTTCGCCACCAAAAGCGATTGCGAATTGCCGCTTTATACCTATGCCCGCGACGGCGGGAGCTTCGCGCATGATCTGCGCGGCATGTATGGCATTGCGCTTCACGCCGACGCCGATTATCTCGCGCGCGATCCCTTCGGCATCAAGCCGCTTTATTATGCGAAATATGCGAAGGGCGTGATCTTCGCCTCCGAGCCGCAGGCGATCCTGAAGACGGGGCTTGTCGAGCGCCGCATCCGCAACGAAGCGGCGAATGAATTGCTTCAACTGCAGTTCACCACCGGCCGCGAAACGATCTTCGCCGGGATCGAGCGCGTGCTTCCCGGTGAAACCATCGCGGTTCGGAACGGCGATCTCGCCGAACGCCGCATCGAGCCAGCGCTGCCCGATGCGCCGCTGCTCGACTTGCCGGAAGACGAGGCGCTGGCGCGCCTCGATGCCGCGCTGATGGACAGCGTCATGGTGCATCAGCGCTCGGACGTGCCATACGGGCTGTTCTTTTCGGGCGGCATCGATTCCACCGCGATCCTCGCCTGCATGGCGAAGCTCAACGACCGCCCCGTGCGCTGTTTCACCGCGCGCTTTCCCGAAACCTCCAAAAGCGAGGAGGCCGCGCATGCGCGTCAGCTCGCGAAAGCTGCCGGCGCGGAAGCGATGGAAGTCGAAGTCACGGCGGAACGGTTTTGGGCAGAGCTTCCGGCCATCGTGCGCGCGATGGACGATCCGACTTCGGATTACGCCATCGTTCCCACTTACATGCTGGCGGAGGAAGCGGCGAAGGAGATGAAGGTCGTGCTCTGCGGCGAGGGCGGCGACGAATTGTTCGGCGGTTACGGGCGCTATCGCAGCGCGCAGCGGCCGCGCTGGCTGGGCGGCAAGGCGCTACGCTCGCGCGGCTTCCTCGACGGGACGCAGGTGCTTCGAGACGAGAGCCGCGACTGGCGCACCAATATCGCCGTTGCCGAAGCGCGCGCCTCCACCCATCCGCGCACGCGCGTGCAGAGAGCGCAAGCCGCCGATTGCACCGATTGGCTGCCGCACGATCTCCTGACCAAGCTCGACCGCTGCCTGATGGCGCATTCGCTGGAAGGGCGCACGCCGATGCTCGATCCCGTCATCGCCGATCTCGCCTTCCGCCTGCCGGACGCGATGAAGATCCGCGGCGGCCTCGGCAAATATCTCCTGCGCAAATGGCTCGAGAAGACGATGCCGAATTCGCGCCCCTTCGCGCCGAAACGCGGCTTCACCGTGCCGGTCGAGGAGTGGATCGTCGGCCGCGCGGCGAAACTCGCGCCGCTCGTCGCGCGCCAGACCGCGCATGTGTGCTATCCTGATGCCGTGGAACGGCTGTTCACATCCTATTCCGGCGGCGACAAGCGCCACGGCATCGCCTGCTGGCAGCTTCTGTTCTACGCGCTGTGGCACCGCATCCATGCGGAAGGCGCGGACGCGAGCGGCGATGTCTTCGATTGCCTGGGGAGCACATGAGCTACGATCTTCTTATCCGCGGCGGGATGGTGGCGACGCCTTCGGGGATCGCCGAAGCCGATGTCGGCGTGTCGAGCGGAAAGATTACCGCCATCGGCGCGCTGGGCGGAAACGCCGCCGAGATTTTCGAAGCCAAGGGTCTGCACGTTCTGCCTGGCGTGATCGACACGCAGGTTCATTTCCGCGAACCCGGCAGCGAGCACAAGGAAGACCTCGAAAGCGGCAGCCGCGCCGCCGTGCTGGGCGGAGTGACCGCCGTCTTCGAAATGCCCAACACCAATCCGCCGACCACCACGCGCGCCGCGATCGAGGACAAATTGAATCGCGCGCATCACCGCATGCATTGCGATTATGCGTTCTATGCCGGCGCGTCTCCGGCCAATGTCGGCGCGCTGGGCGAATTGGAGAACCTTCCCGGCGTTTGCGGCGTGAAGGCATTTCTCGGTTCCTCGACCGGCACGCTTCTGCTCGATCACGAGAACGACATCCTTGCCGCGCTGAAGGCGGGAAGGCGGCGCATGGCCGTCCATTCCGAGGACGACGCGCGATTGAAGGAGCGCAAATCGCTGGCGCTCGAAGGCGATCCGCGCACGCATCCCTTCTGGCGCGACGTGGAAACCGCACGGCTTTCGACCGAACGCGTATTGCGCCTGGCGCGCGAGGCCGGACGCCGTTTGCATGTTCTGCATGTGACGACCGCCGAAGAATTGCCGCTCCTCGCCGAGGCGCGCGATTTCGCTACCGTCGAAACCACGCCGCAGCATCTGACGCTCGCCGCCCCCGAATGCTACGAGCGGCTCGGCACTTACGCGCAGATGAATCCGCCGATCCGCGAAGCGCGCCATCGCGATGCGCTGTGGGCCGCGGTGCGCGAAGGCCTGATCGATGTCATCGGTTCGGATCACGCGCCGCACACGCGCGCGGAAAAAGACAAGACCTATCCCAATACGCCGTCCGGCATGCCCGGCGTGCAGACGCTTCCCGCAATCCTGCTCGATCATGTCAATGCCGGCCGCATGACGCTCGAACGTTTCGTCGATCTGACGAGCGCAGGCGCGGCGCGCATCTTCGGCATCGCCGGCAAGGGCCGCATCGCGCGCGGCTACGATGCGGATTTCACGATCGTCGATCTGAAGAAGAAGCGCAAAATCGAGAATAGCTGGATCGCGTCGAAATGCGGCTGGACGCCGTTCGACGGCATGACGACGACCGGCTGGCCCATCGCCACGATCATCCGCGGCAGGACCGTGATGCGCGACCATGCGCTGACATTGGCGTCGCAGGGCGAGCCGGTGAGGTTTGCGGAAACGCTGAGAGGGGAATAGCGAATAGGGAAGAAGCCCCGTTCGCCTCAATGCAGCGTGAACTCGCTCCCCACCATCTTCAATTCCGACGGCTGGACCAGGCCCCGCGCGGCGACGCGCACCGAATGCAACCGGCCTTCGATATTGTGCGTCCAGAAATGGAGGAATTTGTTCAGCACAGGGAATTCCGGCACCAGATCGAATTCCTGCCAGATGAAGCTCTGCAGAACGTCGGGATGATCGGGCATGCGATAAAGGATTTCGGCCGTCGTCAGGCTGTAACCGCGCAACGTCAACTCGAACTTCGTCATGACCGCCTCACGCGTACGCAACGCCATCAGCCTCTCACGGATTCCTGAATCACAGGTTGTGCGGCGGACCCGCGCTTGTCGAGACTTGACAAACGCGGCGTTTGGCTTACCCCGGCGCATCTTGACGAGCCCGCGATTTTCGGTTGCGCTGCACCAAGGCTGTCAGCACTCGCATCGGGGAAGTGCCACCATGAAAGACCGCTTCGCCGCGATCCTCATCCGCAAGGAAGGCGACGCGCAGATTGCCGAGGACGCCCGGCTTTCGCTTTCCGATCTGATGGAGGGCGATGTCGTCGTGGCGGTCTCCCATTCGACGGTGAATTACAAGGACGGGCTCGCGCTCAGCGGCCGCGCGCCGATCGTGCGCAAATTCCCGATGATCCCCGGCATCGATCTGGCGGGCAGGATCGAAACTTCGGCTCATCCGGATTTCAAGCCGGGCGATCCTGTCGTGCTGAACGGTTACGGCCTCTCCGAAACCCATTATGGCGGCTATGCCGAATATGCGCGCGTGAAGAGCGAATGGCTGGTGAAGCTGCCGCCCGCCATTTCGCCCGCCGACGCCATGGCGATCGGAACGGCCGGCTACACCGCGATGCTCGCCGTGCTCGCGCTGGAAGACGCGCGCGTCACGTCCGGCAAGGGCAAGGTGGTGGTCACGGGTGCTGCGGGCGGCGTGGGCTCGGTCGCCATCGCGATCCTCGCCAAACTCGGCTACACGGTCGTCGCCTCGACGGGGCGCACCGAAGAAGAGCCTTATCTGAAATCGCTCGGCGCCGCCGAAATCATTCCGCGTACGGAATTGTCCGCCGAGCCGCGCATGCTCGGCAAGGAGCGCTGGGCGGGCGCCGTCGATTCGGTCGGCTCCAAGACGCTCGCCAATGTCATCGCCTCGCTCTCTTACGGCGGGGCGGTCGCGGCCTGCGGGCTGGCGGGCGGGCTCGATTTGCCAACGAGCGTCGCTCCGTTCATTCTGCGGGGCGTCTCGCTTCTGGGGATCGATTCCGTCCAGTGCCCGATGCCGAGACGCCTCGAAGCCTGGCAGCGTCTTGCAACCGATCTCGACATGAAGAAGCTCTCGACGATGACGCACACGATCAAACTCTCCGGCGTGCGCAAGGCGGCCGACGACATTCTGGCGGGCCGCGTCCGCGGCCGCCTCGTGGTCGAGATCCCATGATGGCCGCGAGCTGAACGCCACATGGAATATGTAATTCTCATCGGTTCGGGGGTGATGATCGGCTTGATCGTGGCCGCGCCGATCGGGCCCGTGAACCTGATCTGCATCAAGCGTACGCTCGATGACGGGCCGGTGAACGGATTCATCTCGGGCCTGGGCGCCGCCCTCGGCGACGGCGTCTTCGCCATCATCACGGCGTTCGGGCTCACGGCCATCGCGCAATTGATCGAGGGCTTTTCGCTGGCGCTGCAGCTTGCGGGCGGCGCGCTTCTGCTCGTCTTCGGCTGGCGCACCTACATGACCGAGCCCGCGCCCAAGCGGAAGCGGGAGAAAAACGAAGTCAACGCCGATCCGGGCAGCTCGCTCGCCCATGCGATGGTCTCGACCTTCGCGCTCACCATCACCAACCCCGCGACCCTTTTCGGGTTCGCGGCGCTGTTCGCAGGCCTCGGCGTCCTCGGCGGCGGCAATGCCAGTTTCGCGCAAGCGGCCATCGTGGTGGGCGGCGTGGTCGGGGGATCGGCGCTGTGGTGGTTCGTGGTCACGACGATCGTGGGTCTCTTCCACGCGCGCATCGATTCACAGGTGATGCGGGGGATCAATCATCTTTCGGGCCTCGCCATCACCACGTTCGGATTTGCCGTTCTGATTCACGTCGCGCTGAAGATTTTCCACGTCAACGTGTAAGGCGGCGTTT
>DATIZS010000359.1:0-5350 GCA_035516955.1 Rhizomicrobium sp. | reverse complement strand
GCCCGACGGCCTTCCCCGATTCGTGGCGGCGGCGGCGCATGCGCTGTCGGGCGCCTGTCTTGACGATCAGCCCAAGCGGCTCGCGACCGGCCTTGCCCGCCTCGAAGCGGAACTCGCCCGTCAGATCCTGCCCGATGGCGGGCACGTCTCCCGCTCGCCCGAGGCGCTGGTTCACGTCTACCGCCATCTGGTGATGGTGATGGATGCGCTGAACGCGCTCGACCACGCGATACCGGCGAGCCTGCGCAGCGCCCATGACCGCATCACGCCGATGCTGCGCTTCTTCCGCCATGGCGACGGCGCGCTCGCGCTCTTCAACGGGGGAAGCGAGAGTTCCTCGAAAATGATTGCCGCATTGCTGGCGCGCGACGAAGTGCGCGGCCAGCCATTCCTGCATGCGCCCCATTCGGGCTATCAGCGCATGGTGGCGCAGCGCTCCTTCGCCGTGATGGATTGCGGCATCTCGCCCAAGGGCGCATTGGCCAATGGCGCGCATGCCGGTTGCCTCGCCTTCGAGTTCGGTGCGGGCAATCAGCGCATCGTCGTCAATTGCGGATCGGGCGAGGGCAAATGGGAAGGCGCATTGCGCGCGACCGCCGCGCACTCCACCGTCACGCTCGCCGATACGTCGATGGCGGCCATCCTGTCCGAAGGCTTCGCGCGCGGGCTGATCGGTCCGCGTCTCGTCGGCGGGCCCGCCCATGTCGATACTGAGCGGCGCGAAACCGCCCATGGCTGGTCGGTGGAGGCGGGTCATGACGGTTATCTCGAAGAATTCGGGATCGTCCATGAGCGGAGCATGACGCTTTCGCCCGACGGCGCCACGCTCACCGGCGGCGACCGGCTCGTGCCGAAGCGCCGGTTGCGCGAACGCGTGCCCTTTGCCGCGCGTTTCCACATTCATCCCGATGTGCGCCTGTCGCCGTCGCAAGGCGGCGCCGTGCTGCTCAAGCTTCCGGGCGGGGAGGGCTGGCGCTTCCGCTCGGGCAATCCGGTCGCCATCGAGGAAAGCGTCTATCTCGGCAGCGGGGCCGCCCGGCGCACCGATCAGCTCGTGCTTTCGGGAGTGGTGACGAACGAGCCGGTCGAAATCGCCTGGGTGTTCGAGTGCATCGCCGCCTGATCCGCCGCAAGATCAAACCGAAATCGCCCTGCGCCCGCCGCGGCGCCGCCGCTTTTGCGTCACGTTCGGCTGGCCAGATTTCGCCTCCATCAGGGAGGGGTCCCATGACCGTCAACGCATCTCCGGAGCCGCGCGCTCCTTTCTTCCGTTCACCCGGTTTCAAGCTACTTCTGATCGTCGCACTGACCATCGCCATGGCGGTGCCGCTGTTCTTCGTGCAACTGACGCTCGCCGAGCGCGAGGGCCGCGCCCAGGAAGCCGCCATCGACATCGCCACCGGCTGGGGCGGTTCGCAGATCGTGGCCGGCCCGGTGCTGTTCGTGCCTTACGAGACCACCGAACAGGAAATCGTCGACACCCACATGGTCCAGACGACGCAGCGCCAAACCGCCGTGCTTCTGCCCACCGCGCTCAACATTTCCGCCCATGCCGACACGCAGGAACGCTGGCGAGGGATTTTCGCGGTGCCTGTGTTCCGCTCGGCGATTTCGCTGCACGCCAGCTTCGACGGCAAGGCTCTCGCGAGCGCCGCACCCGCCGGCGCGCATGTGTTGTGGAACGAGGCCTATGCCTCGGTCCAGATCGCCGATGTGCGCGGGCTCGCGGGGAACATCCAGCTCGACGTCAACGGCACGAAGCAGGCCTTCGAGCCGGGCGTGGGCGTGGACGGCTCCAATGCGCCGGGCATCCATGCGCCGCTGGCGCTGAGTTCGGTGCCCGATCAGCTCGATCTTCAGACCGATATCCCGTTGCGCGGTTCGCGCGAACTCAGCTTCGCGCCGCTCGGCAAGGAAACCTCGGCGCGGCTGACTTCGGCATGGCAAAGCCCGAGCTTCTTCGGCGATTTCCTGCCCGGCGCGCGCAGGATCGGCGCGGACGGTTTCGACGCGACCTGGGACGTGCCTTATCTGGCGCGCGGCATGGCGCAGAATTTCACCTCGCCCGAGAACGCGCTCAACTCGCTCTTCGGCTCGACCTTCGGCGTTCGCTTCTACCGGCCGGTCGATTTCTACCAGCTCGTGCAGCGCTCGCTGAAATACGCGATGCTGTTTTTGGGCCTCTCGTTCCTCGTCTTCTTCGTGGCCGAGCTGGTGGCGGGCCGGCGCCTGCATGCCGTGCAATACACGCTGATTGGCGCCGCACAGGTTCTCTTCTATCTGCTGCTCCTCTCGCTCGCCGAACATATCGGCTTCCTCGCGGCCTATGCGCTGGCGGCGGGCGCAACCGTCGCCGTGACCGGGCTCTATGCCATGAGCGCCTTCGCCAGCGCTATGCGCGCCCTCGTTTTGTCCCTGGTGCTGGGAGGTCTCTACGCGTTGCTCTATGTGATTCTCATCCAGGAGGATTACGCGCTCCTGATCGGCACGGGAGTTTTGTTCGCGGCGCTCGCCACGACCATGTTCATGACGCGCAGGATCGACTGGTCGCGCGTGGCAGCACCCTCCGCAAGCTAGGCAAGCCGCGCCGCTCCACCGGCGTTTGCCAGTGGAGCGGCGCTTTGCTAAGCAGCATCGTCGCCAACAGGGGTGCTCGATGGTCCAGTTCACATTGCCCAAAGGCAGCAAGCCCGCGAAGGGCAAGACCTGGCCCGGCCCCACCACGAAGAACGGCAAGAAGCCCAAGCGCACGAAGGATTTCCGCGTCTACCGCTACGATCCCGACGCGGACGCCAATCCCCGCATCGATACCTATCGCGTCGATCTGGAAAGCTGCGGGCCGATGGTTCTGGACGCGCTCATCAAGATCAAGAACGAGATCGATCCGACGCTGACCTTCCGCCGCTCCTGCCGCGAAGGCGTGTGCGGCTCCTGCGCCATGAACATCGCGGGCGGCAATACGCTCGCCTGCACCAAGGCAATCTCCGACATTTCGGGCTCGGTGAGCATCTATCCCCTGCCGCATATGGCGGTGGTGAAGGATCTCGTGCCCGACATGACGAATTTCTACGCGCAATATGCGTCGATTCAGCCTTATCTGCAGACGAAAACCGCGACGCCCGAAAAGGAATGGAAGCAGTCGCCGGAGCAACGCGCGCTGCTCGATGGCCTTTACGAATGCATCCTCTGCGCCTGCTGCTCGACCTCGTGCCCGAGTTATTGGTGGAATTCGGAGCGCTACCTCGGACCGGCCGCACTTCTGCAATCCTATCGCTGGCTCGCCGACAGCCGCGACGAAGCGACGGGCGAGCGGCTGGACCGGCTGGAAGACCCGTTCCGCCTCTATCGCTGCCACACGATCATGAATTGCGCGAACACCTGCCCCAAGGGCCTGAACCCGGCCAAAGCCATCGGCGAAATCAAGCAGATGATGGTGAAGCGGGCGGTTTAATCCTTTTTCACGCCCCTTTGATGGCGCGGCGCCCCGCCGCTCGGCTACTATCTTCCGTGTACGGCTCATCCCGGGGTACCCGCATGGAAATGTTCTCGTTCACCTTTGCGACCGCAGTCCTTGCGGCCGTCGCCAATACGCAGACCGCGCCCGCGTCGGCTCAGGCCTGCACCGGGCCCGAATACGGCCAGATGGATTTCTGGGTGGGCGACTGGAAGCTCAAATGGACCGGCGGGGAGGGCGTCAACCACATTTCCAAAGATTACGGCGGCTGCGTGATCGAGGAGCATTTCGACGCCGAGCCCTCGATGCATCTTCAGGGTCATAGCGTTTCGATCTATTCCAACGGCCAGTGGCGGCAGAACTGGGTGGACAACGAAGGCAGCTATTTCGATCTCGCCGGCGGTCCGCAGGCCGACGGCAGCTTCGTTCTGGAAAATGTCCGCGTCGACGACGAAACGCCCTACCGGCGCATGGTGTTCGACAATATCAAGCCCGACAGCCTGACATGGCGCTGGCAGGGCTCCGACGATCAGGGCAAGACCTGGGTCGACCGCTGGGTGATCGAATATACGCGGGTGAAGCCGTAGAAGATTCAGCCAAGCACACAGAGTGTCATGGCCCGCGAATGCGGGCCACCCAGTTTTCGCTTCGACGGCCTATCAGAATCCAACTGGGCGGCCCGCTTTTGCGGGCCGTGACAGTATTGGTTTGTTCCAAAGAAAATAGTTTAAGCCGCGGCCATTTTCGCGGTCAGGCCAGCGCGCATCTTCAGCATCCGCCAGAGCAACGCCGTTGCGATCTGTGCGAGACGTCCTTGCGGATCGATGCCGCAGGGCTTGGCCACCATCTGCACGAGCTTCCGGATGTGATGCTGGCGGTAGAGCGTGATCGCCTTGGCGTGATAGGCGCGCGCATATTCTTCGCGGTTGTAGGGGATGGATTTCTCCTGCGACGCCGGAACATTGGCGCAGTAATACGCATAGGCGAGTTCGTCGTCGTCGGATTCCTTGACGCGCGTCACTGCCACGATGAGCTTCTTCCAGAAGGGCAGGTCGGGCTCGTCCTGGCGGTTGAGCGTTTCGAAGAAGAGCTTGTAGTGGCGGAATTCGTCGGCGGCGATGCGCCCGGCGATCTCCTTCAGCACGGGCTCGCCGGTGAAATCGCGCACGGCCGAATAAAAGGACGACGTTCCTGATTCCACCACGCAGCGCGCGATCATCTCGCCGCGGCGGCTGCCGCGCACCGAAATCTCCTCGCCGCTCGCGAAATGGGGCGGCGTATAGCCCGCGCGGAACCGCGCAAAGGATTCCTGCAGATTGAACGAGGGATCGGCCATTTCGGCCCAGCGCCCGAGCGCGCGGCCATGCTGCGTCTCCTCCTCGCCCCAGCGTTCGATGTCGTCCAGGGTCTGCGGATCGGCGTCGCGGAAGACGCGCTTGAGGTAGGTCACGTAATCGGGAGCATTGTATTCGACGAGGGCGGCCGCTTTCACCGCGGCCAGCAATTTCCCGTCGACCCGGGAAGGATCGAAGGCGGACCAGCGAATGTCCTCCAAAGTCCAGCCCCCGGCGTAAACTGCTCCCGGCGTCATCAATGGCCCCATCCACTGCGTGTTTATTGAACGCCTTATAGCAAAGACGGTTGCGGGCGCGAACCCTCGAATGCAACCGCGTGTGCGCGCGCTACAGCGAGGCGCGCAAAATCTGAAGAGAATCCAATACTTCCACGGCCTTGGCGCGGGCCGCCTCGGACTTGGCGGTGACGATATCCTCCTGAACATTCCGGATACGCCGGTCGAGCGCCTCGGCATCGATCTCGGCCATCGGGATGGCCTCCTCGGCGAGCACGGTGAGCTTCTCGGGGTTCACTTCCGCGAAGCCGCCCATCACGAAGAAG
>DATIZS010000358.1:0-5263 GCA_035516955.1 Rhizomicrobium sp. | reverse complement strand
CGGGGCGTGAGCGAGGCCAGCACCCGCGTGGTGGTTTCGCGCAGGTTGGACTGGATCGCCGCGTCGATGGGCAGCACGGCGTTCTTGTCCTCGATGAAATCGCCGAGATGGCTGTCCTCCTCGTCGCCGATGGGCGTTTCGAGGGAGATCGGCTCCTTGGCGATCTTCAGCACCTTGCGCACCTTCTCCAGCGGCATGGCGAGGCGCTCGGCCAGTTCCTCCGGCGTCGGCTCGCGGCCGATTTCGTGCAGCATCTGGCGCGATGTGCGCACCAGCTTGTTGATCGTCTCGATCATATGCACGGGAATGCGGATGGTGCGCGCCTGATCGGCGATGGAGCGCGTGATCGCCTGGCGGATCCACCATGTCGCATACGTGCTGAATTTGTAGCCGCGGCGATATTCGAATTTATCGACCGCCTTCATCAACCCGATATTGCCTTCCTGAATGAGATCGAGGAATTGCAGGCCGCGATTGGTGTATTTCTTCGCGATCGAGATGACGAGGCGCAAATTCGCCTCGATCATTTCCTTCTTCGCCTGGCTCGATTCGCGTTCGCCCTTTTGCACCGTCTGCACGATGCGGCGGAAATCGCTGATCGACTGGCGCATCTCCTGCGCGAGGCTTTGAATCTCGTCGCGGATCGCGTTGACCTTGTCGCGCTCTTCCTGAATGAAATCCTTCCAGCCGGGCCGGCTCAGGCGCCCCACGCGGCGCGCCCAATTGGGATCGAGCTCGTTGCCGAAATGCTCTTTCAGGAAATCGAGACGGTCGACGCCATGCGCTTCGGCAAGGCGCAAACAGCGCCCCTCGAGCGAAACGAGGCGGCGATTGATGCCGTACATCTGATCGACCAGCGCCTCGATGCGGTTGTTGTTGAGCTTGAGGCCCTTTACCAGATCGACGGTTTCGCTGCGCAGCTTCTTGAAGCGGCGTTCCTGGCTGTTGGAAAGCTCGTCGGTGCCGCCCAGCGCGGCTTCGACGCTCGCGTCCTGCAGCTTGCCGAGTTTCTTGTAGAGCGAGGCGATCTGGTCGAGCGTCGCCAGCACTTGCGGCTTCAGTGCGGCTTCCATCGCCGAGAGCGGCAGATTGCCTTCGTCGTCTTCCTCGTCGGCGGCGGCATCGGCGGCGGCGGCCGCTTCGGCGGGATCGAGTTCTTCCTCGCCTTCGGCGCGCACGGGCTCGGGCTTGCGGATTTCCGGGCGCGGCGGAGCGGCGACCGGCGGCATGGCCGCACCATTGCCGTTCGAAACGGGCGGCAGTGCGCCGCCATTGGCCTGGGGCGGTTGCGGCTGTCCGTCGGGGCCTGCGCCATACATCGCTTCCAGATCGATGATGTCGCGCAACAGCACCTTGGCTTCGTTGAGCTCGTCGCGCCAAACCGTGATGGCTTCGAAGGTGAGCGGGCTTTCGCAGAGCGCGCCGATCATCAGCTCGCGGCCAGCCTCGATGCGCTTGGCGATGGCGATTTCGCCTTCGCGGCTGAGCAATTCCACAGAACCCATCTCGCGCAGATACATGCGAACGGGATCGTCGGTGCGGTCATATTGTTCGGTTTCGCCGGCTTCCTTGGTGGCGACGGCCTTGCCTTCGGCGAGCGCAGGCACACCTTCGGCGCCTTCTTCCTGTTCTTCGCTCTCGATGACGTTGATGCCCATCTCGTTGAGCATCGACATCGTGTCCTCGATCTGCTCGGAGGAGACCTTGTCGGACGGCAGCACCTTATTGAGCTCGTCATAGGTGACGTAGCCGCGCGTCTTGGCCCGCGCAATCATCTTGCGCACGCCCACATCCGACATATCGAGCAGAGGCGAGTCGGCATCCTCGCGGGCGGTCTGCGGCTCTTCGCCCGGCTTTACGGGCTTGGCGGCGATCTTGAGGTCCGGCTTCTTGGTGGGTTCGGGCTGGGGCGCTGCGCCCTTCTTGAGGGCAGGCGCGGCTGCCGCGGCCTTGGCCTTCGGCTCCGGCTTGGCTGCCGGCTTTTTGGGCTCGGGCTTCTTGGGCGCGACCTTCAGCACCGGCTTGGCCTTGGGCTTGGGCGCGGGCTTGGCCGCCTTTTTCGCGGGCGCAGGCTTCGCTTGCGCCGATTTCGCCGCCGGTTTGGCGGGTTTGGCCGGTTTGTGCGCTGCTTTCGCGGGCTTTTTCTGTTGTGCCGTCCTGGTTGCCACGAGTGATCCGTCGTCCGTAGTGCCTCTACCTATAGGGAGGAGAGAGCGGTTTTCTAAACCCTGCTAAAGCTGGGGCCAATGCGCCTCAATCGCGCGTCCCCGAAAGGAGGCGGTGGGCGTCGAGCCAGCTTTCTTCGGTGCCCTCATGCTTGAAACGCTCCATGGCGCGGTGCCGTTCGGGCTCCAGTTCCGCCAGTTCGCGCAATTGGGCAATCGCATGGAGCCAGCGGGTCTCGATATCGTCGCCAAGGTTCGCGTCCCCTTGCGCGCCCGCTGAAGCGGCGCTTCTCGCCGCCAGCCGGCTGGCGAGGTCGCCCAACCCCACGCGAACGAGATGGTTCTCCAGCGCCCTTTTTTCAAGCCCGGAACCGGAGGCGGCGAGGTCTAGGACCTCGCGGCGGAGCCTGTCAAGCGAACGATCTGTGAAAGAAAGGGCGGCCAGCGCCTCGGCATGGGCGCCCGCAAGCTCGGGGTGTTCGAGGAGGAGCTTTGCCACTTCCAGCTCCTTCAGCCGCAGCGCCCCGCCCCGTCCCGCCCGGGCAAGGAGACTGTTTTTCACCTCGGCGGAGACGGGTGCGAGTTGCGGCATGGGTTTGCTGGGCCGGGGACCATTTCTATCGTGGGACATGGCCGGACGCGGCGCCCGTTTCTTGAACGTATCGAACACGCGTTGCTCGAAATCGCGGCGGTAATAATCGGCGATCTTCGAATCCGAAATGGCCGAGACGATTTCGCCGAGCACGCGCTCGAGCCCTGCGCGGCGTTCGGGTGTGGAGAAATCTTTGCCTTCGGTTTCGCTCTGCCAGAGCACATCGGAGAGGGCTCGCGCATCGTCGAGCAGCTTTTGCATCGCGCCCGCGCCATGGGCCTTGACGAAGGAATCCGGATCCTCGCCCGGCGGCAGGAACGCAAAGCGCAGCGAATGGCCTGGCTTCAAATGCGGCAGCGCCAAACGCGCGGCGCGATTGCCGGCGCGCAAGCCCGCTTCGTCGCCGTCGAAGGCGAGAATCGGCTCGGGCGCGACGCGCCACAACAAATGCAATTGGTCTTCGGTGAGCGCAGTGCCGAGCGGCGCAACGGCGGCCTCGAATCCGGCGCGCACCAGCGCGATCACATCCATATAGCCTTCGGCCAGGATGATCGTGCCGTTCTTGAGTGCGGCTGGCCGCGCGGTCGCGAAATTGTAGAGCAGATGGCCTTTGGAAAAGAGCGTCGTTTCGCCCGTGTTGATGTATTTGGGCTGCACGTCCGCCTGCAAAGCGCGCGCGCCGAACGCGACGAGGCGCCCACGCCCGTCGCCGATCGGAAACATCAGACGGTCGAAGAAGAAATCGCGGGCGTTGCGGCTTTCATCGCCCGGACGCGCAAGCCCCGCCGCGACCATGTCGTCGAGTTCGATATTCTTCGACTTCAGGAATTCGATCAGCCGGTTGTCGCGCGGCGCATAACCCAGACGAAATTGCTTTGCCCCCGCATCGTCCAGCCCGCGCGACTTCAGATAATCGCGCGCTTCGCGGCCCGGAGGCGCACGCAGTTGCGCCTCATAGAACTGCGCCGCCAGCTCCACGATTTCGTAGAGCGACTTCTTCCGCTCTTCGCGGGCTTCGTCTTCGGCCGTCCATTTGGGCAGCTCGACGCCCGCCTCGCCTGCAAGCTTCTCGACGGCCTCGGGAAAGGAGAGGCCTTCGGTCTCCATGACCCAGCGGAAGGCATCGCCGCCCGCCCCGCAGCCGAAGCATTTATAGGCGCGGCGCTCGTTTTCGACCTTGAAGCTCGGCGTCTTCTCCTTGTGGAAGGGGCAGCAGCCCCACATCACCCGCCCCTTGCGCACCAGCTTGACCCGCCGGCCCACGAGCTGGACGAGGTCTGTCCGCCTCAGGATTTCGTCGAGGAGATTGGGGCTGTAACGCATGAGTGACAGTCTAGAAGGTTTGCTCCGCCATTTGCGCGCCATATTTGAGGAATCTTGTGCATACGGGGGCGGCGCAAAAAGATTGCGCGGGATACAAATCCTACAATACGGTTGCGGGATATGGCCCCGGATGGAGGAAGCATCATGCGAGCCAAAGAGTTCATCCTTGCCGCGGCGCTGGCGGCGCTCTGGCCGGTCATGGCGGCGGCCGGCGATACCGATACCAAGGCCCTGAACGACCAGGTCCAGAAGTCAATCGCGGCGGGCGACTGGCAGGGGGCGGCGACCGCGCTCAAGGAGCTGATCCCGAAGGACGGGCGCTGGTCGAATTATCAGGCGCTGGGCGATGTGGACTACAATCTCGGCCAATATCAGGACGCGGTGACCGCTTTCGACAGCGCCATCTCGGGCGCGCTCGCCGACAAGCAGACCGGCCACGACACCCTCAAGACCGCGCTCGGCCAGATGTTCATGGCCAAGGGCCATGCGCTCGCCCAGCTCGGCCAGGACAACGACGCCATCACCGCCTTCACCGAGGCGGCGGAGGAAATGGACAACGCAGGCCAAGCCTATTTCAACATCTGCGCGCTGGAATATAACGACTCGCTCACCACGCTCGATCCGGTCAAGGCCTGCGACAAGGCGATCGCCGCCGATCCGACGCTGGCCGATGCCTATTTCATCAAGGGCTCGATCCTGGTGTCCCAGGCCAAGATCGACGACAAAGGCAAGCAGAGCTTTCCGCCCGGAACCGGCGAAGCGCTGCAGAAATATCTCGATCTGGCGCCGACCGGCCCGCATGCCCAGGACGCACGCGACATGTTGAGCGCGGTGACGAAGTAAGTCTTATCCACCATTCGTCATGGCCCGGTTCATCCGGGCCATCCAATTTAATGTCACGCGGAGAGCGCGGAGCCGCGGAGGAACTCCAACTCTGCGTACTACGCGGCTCCGCCTGGAAAATGGATCGCCCGCATGAAGCGGGCGATGACGGAAGAGTGTTATTTTGGTTGTGATAACAGCTCCTTCACCAGCGCACTCGCTTTGGCGAAATCCATCTGGCCGGCGTAGCTCTCCTTGAGCGCGGCCATGACCTTGCCCATGTCCTTGATGGATGCGGCTCCGATCTGGGCGATCGTTTCGGCGATAGCGGAGCGGACGTCCTCCGCGCTCATCTGTTTGG
>DATIZS010000357.1:0-10769 GCA_035516955.1 Rhizomicrobium sp. | reverse complement strand
GGCATAGATGTCGGTCAGCGCCGCGATCTCCGCCACCGGCACGCATTCATTGGCCTTGTGCATGGTCGCGCCGGCCAGCCCCAGCTCCACCACCGGGCAAACATTCTTGATGAAGCGCGCATCCGAGGTGCCGCCGCCGGTGGAATATTTGGGCGCCTCGTTGGTCGCGCGCTGAACGGCCTTGCTCAACATCGCGGTGAAACGCCCGGGCTCGGTGAGGAAGGCGACGCCGCTTACGCTCGCATCGATCGCGATCTCGCAAGCCGCATCGCCACCGATCGCCGCCGCCTTGTCGCGGGCGAGCTGCAACAGCGAATCGGGCGTGTGCAGATCGTTGAAGCGGATGTTGCAGGCGGCAAAGGCCTCGGCGGGCGAAACATTCGCCGCCTTGTTGCCCACATCGAACGTGGTGAAGACGAGCGTCGACGGCTCGAAATGCTGCGTGCCGGAATCGAGCGGCGTGGCCGCGAGCTCCGCCACCAGCCGCGCCAGAACCGGAATCGGATTGAGCGCGTTCTGCGGATAGGCGGTATGGCCTTGCGCGCCCTTCGCGGTGAATTCGATGCGCATGGAACCGCGCCGTCCGATCTTGATCGTGTCGCCGGTGCGCGCGACGGAGGTGGGCTCGCCGACGAGGCAATGATCGATGCGCTCGCCTTTCTGCGTCATCCATTCCAGCACTTTTTTGGTGCCGTTGAGGGCGATACCTTCCTCGTCGCCGGTGATGAGAAGGCTGATCGAGCCCTTCATCCCCTTGGCGATCTGGCGTTCGGCTGCGGCGATGAAGGCCGCGATGGCCGATTTCATGTCGGCGGCGCCGCGCCCGAACAGCACGCCGTTCTTCACCTCCGCCGCGAAGGGATCGTTCTGCCACAGCTTGCGCTCGCCCGGCGGCACGACATCGGTGTGGCCCGCGAAGCAGAAATTCGGCGCCTCGCTTCCGATGCGCGCGTAGAGATTGGCGACCTCGCCGAATGTCAGCCGGTAGCATTGGAAGCCGAGCGGGCCGAGCGCGCTTTCCACCACGCCCAACGCGCCCGCATCCTTCGGCGTCACCGAGGGACAGCGGATCAAATCCTGCGCGAGCTTGACCGGATCGATCATGGCGAGCGCGATTTAGGCCCGGTGCGGCCCCGCGTCAATGCGAGGGCTTAGGTGAAGACTTCCGCTTCGTTTCCGCCGCCGCCCAGCGGATCGGGGCCGTAATCGTTCGTGCCGTCGGTTCCGCGCAGGCAGCCGAGCTCGACGAAGGCCCAGACCGAAAGCCCCAGTCCGACCAGCTCGAACAACGCGCCGCCGCCGCCGGGACCGCCCACCGTCCTTCCGATCAGGTTGAAGACCGACGGCAGCACCAGGAACACGATCGACCACCATCCGCTCTTGTTGCGGTCGTGCAGCCGCTTGATCGCGATGGCGAAGCCGGCGACCAGATAGGCGAGCAGAACGACGAACTCCACGACGATCGTGACGATCAGGAGCGGCGTAAATCCGCCCATGGGCGCACCGGCAGTGCGCCGCGCGATGAGGATATAAGGCATCGCGATCGCCACCATCACGGCCACGAACAAAAGGCCGACGAGCACGAACAGCCAATATTTCGCGCGATTGATACGGCCGTCGAAACTGAAAAGATATGTCCGCCAATCCATGTTTGCCCCCGTTTGATCGTGGAGCCAGTATTGCATGAATATTTGGAGGGCGGAAGCGGGCGCTTCAGTCCCGGAGAAGTTCGTTGATCGAGGTCTTGGCGCGCGTCTTTTCGTCTACGCGCTTGACGATTACCGCGCAGTAGAGCGACGGCCGCTCGGGGCCTTGCGGCAGCGCGCCGGGAACGACGACGGAATAAGGCGGCACGCGGCCGTAAACCGTTTCGCCCGTGTGGCGGTCGATGATGCGCGTCGACTGGCCGATATAGACGCCCATCGAAATCACGGAACCTTCGCCCACGATGACGCCTTCGGCCACTTCCGAGCGCGCGCCGATGAAGCAATTGTCCTCGACGATGACGGGGGCCGCCTGAAGCGGCTCCAGCACGCCGCCGATGCCTGCGCCGCCCGAGATGTGGCAATGCTTTCCGATTTGCGCGCAGGAACCCACCGTCGCCCATGTGTCGACCATCGTGCCTTCGCCGACATAGGCGCCGACATTGACAAAACTCGGCATCAGCACCACGCCCTTGGCGATGAAGGCCGAGCGGCGCACGATCGCGCCCGGCACGGCCCGGAAACCCGCTTCGCGGAAGCGTGGCCCATCCCAATCCACGAATTTGGAAGGCACCTTGTCCCACCAATGGGCGCCGCCCGGCCCGCCCGCGATCGCCTCCATGTCGTTGAGACGGAAGGAGAGCAGCACCGCCTTCTTCAGCCATTGGTGCACGAGCCATTCGTTCTTGAATTTCTCGGCCACGCGCGCGCGGCCGGCATCGAGCGCATCGAGCGCTTCCTCGACCGCGTCGCGCACCTCGCCTTTGGTCGAGGCGTTGAGCGTTTCGCGCCGCTCCCAGGCGTCCTCGATGATCCGTTCCAGTTCCATTTTGAAATCCGTCTCGAAAGGCGCCGAACATGGGCAAAAGGCGGCCGTTAAGCAAGTCCGCCCCTGGCTTTGGGCGATTAACGCAAGGTTCAGCTAACCAAGCGCCTTTAACGCTCATTAAGACGGATTTGCCGAGAATGGGCCACCGGCCGGGGCCCCATGAACACGCATCACAACAACAAGAACGGCAAGCCCGAAGCGCTCACCCAGGAAGACATCCTGCGCGTGCTGCGCGCGCGCGACCGTTCGAGCGAGGAGCTTGCCCGGCGCCGCGATGTCGGGCCCGAAGTGCTGTTCGTGCTGGCGACCGAGGGAAATCCGGCGGTGCGCCGCGCGCTCGCGGGAAATCCGGCAACGCCCGCCCATGCCAATCGCATTCTGGCCGAGGACGACGACGATGAAGTGCGCGTCGAGCTCGCGCGCAAGATCGGCCGGCTCTTGCCGGAATTGTCGAAGGAGCAGAGCAAGAAGCTGCGCGATCTGACGCTGGAGACGCTCGAGTGCCTCGCGCAGGACCAGCTTCCGCGCGTGCGCCAGATGCTGGCGGAGGAAATCAAATCGCTCGATTGCGTGCCCAAGCACATCGTGGACCAGTTGGCGCGCGACGTGGAGATCGTGGCCGCGCCCATCCTCGAATATTCGCCGCTTCTGTCGGATTCCGATCTGATTGACATCATCACCACGGCGACCGCGCGCCATGCGCTCGGGGCAATCGCCAAGCGCAGGCCCTTGAGCGAGAACGTCTCCGAAGCGATTGCCGATGCGATGGATGTTCCCGCGGTTGCGGCGCTGCTCGTCAATCCGCAGGCCAAGATCCGCCGTCAGACCTTCGACAAGATCGTCGATCAGGCCGAAAAGATCCGCGAATGGCACGAGCCGCTCGTCCTGCGCAACGATCTCTCCCAGCGCGCGGTCAAGCGCATCGCCACATTCGTCAGCGCCTCGCTGATCGAGCAGCTCGCGGCGACCCACAAGCTCGACAATCAGACCCAGACATTCCTGCGCCGCCAGATGAAGAAGCGCCTTGCGGCCGGCGAAGTCTGCGGCGAAGAAAGCGGCGATGGCGCGCCGGTGAGCGAAGTGCAGGCGCGCTTCCGCGCGGGCCAGCTCGACGATACCTATGTCATCGAGGCGGCCGAGGACGGGCGCCGCGAAATCGTGATCGCGGCCCTTGCCCTTCTCGGCGATGTGCCTTCCGACATGGTGCATCGTATTTTGCGCTCGGGCCTCGCCAAGCCGGCGACGGCGCTCGTCTGGCGCGCGGGCCTCAGCATGCGCGTCGCATTCAAGATCCAGACGTTCCTGCTGCATCTTCCCGCCCGCGAGCTTTTGCCGGCGCGCGAAGGCGTGCACTTCCCACTCAGCGAGGAAGAGATGCGCTGGCATCTGAGTTATTTCGGCGTGGATGCGTGAGGCAGCGGCGGAAGAAGTCCGTCCTCGCCGATATGGGCTGCGTATCCTGAAAGTCCCTTCGTGTGGGTCGCCGCGAATCCGGCCTCGATCAGTCCCTGATGCTTGCAATCGCCCGACATCGTCACTTCGAAAGTGATGCTCGCGACGCAGAGCTTCGCGGGTCCCGAAACCAGATGATGATTGCCGTGACCTTCGGCGTGCAGATAGACCTTGCCGGCCGGCAAGGCATCGGTGATGGCGTGCGCGCAGGCGCCCGGCATCACCTTCCACCAGCCGCGCGTCAGCCATTTGCCGCCCGATTTCGTGCCGAGCGCGGCCCAGATCGCGCTCGCCCCGTCATTGCAGATGGAATATCCGGCGGGTGCGGCCTGTTTCATCGCGCCCGTTTCAAGCGCATCGAAGAGATCGCGGTCGCCGGCATCGGCGGGCAGTTTCATGCGCGCGCGGAATTCCGCGAGCGCGGTCGTGCGATCGTTCCTGTAGCCATTGTCGCGCAACAGCCGGTCGATGCCGGCCGTGCGCGCATCGGGCAAGTTCTTGATATGGGCGGATTCGGTGAAGGTCGTGATCCAGGACTCCTTGCCTTCCGTGTCCAGTTCGGCGAAGGGCACGGGGAAGGAATCGTCGCCGCATCCGGGAAGCCCGGCTTGGGCGGCGAGCGTGAAATTCGTGCCGCGCGCGCAGAATTCGTTCGTTCCGCCCCAGATTCGCGCCTTTCCGACATGGGCCTCCGAGGTGCGCGCATAGACGTAATAGGCGGGCGCCGCGAGCGCGCTCGAAATCGCCATTTCGCAGGCGCCCGGCACGATGCGCGTCCATCCCCGCGTCACGATATCGGGCGCGGAAGGATAGGCGATCGCCGCGTAGACGATGTAACTCGTCTGGTTGCAAAGCTTGAGGCCCGCATGCGCGGGCACAGACAACAGAACGAAAAGAAACGCGAAGGCGGCGCGCCTCATTCCGCCGTGATCATGGTGCCCGCGCCGTGCTCGGTGAAGAGTTCGAGCATCATCACGTGCGGAATGCGCCCGTCGAGGATGACGGCGGCCTTGACGCCGGCCTCCACCGCGTCGATGGCGGTTTCGATCTTGGGAATCATGCCGCCGGAGATCGTGCCGTCGGCGATGAGCGCGCGCGCCTCCGATACGGTGAGCCGCTGGATGAGCTTGCCGTCGCGGTCGAGCACGCCTTCGACATCGGTGAGCAGCAGAAGGCGCGAGGCATTCATCGCGCCTGCGACCGCGCCCGCCACCGTGTCGGCGTTGATGTTGAAGGTCTCGCCCTTCTTGCCCACGCCGATGGGCGCCACGACCGGGATGAGATCGGAGCGCGTGATCATGCGCAGCACTTCCGGGTTCACCTTTTCCGGCTCGCCCACGAATCCCAGATCGACGAGTTTGCGCTCGAGCGTCTGGGGATCGAGCTTGTAGCGTTCGAGCTTGCGCGCGACGACGAGGTTGCCGTCCTTGCCGGAAAGGCCGACCGCGCGCCCGCCCGCCGCGTTGATGCCGCTGACGATCTGTTTGTTGATCGAGCCGGTCAGCACCATCTCGACCACTTCCACCGCCGCCGCATCGGTGACGCGCAAGCCGTCGACGAAGGTCGAGGGGATCGCGAGCTTGGTCAGCATCGAGCCGATCTGCGGCCCGCCGCCATGCACCACGATGGGCTCGATGCCCGTCTGCTTCATGAGCACGATGTCTTGCGCGAAATGTTCGGGAATGCCCGCCTCCATGGCATGGCCGCCATATTTCACCACGACGGCCTGGCCGTCATAGTTGAGGATGTAGGGCAGCGCCTCCACGAGCACGCGCGCGGTCTGCCGCCAGCGCGCCATCTGGCGCAGGTTGCGGTCCTGGGTGCTGTCGTCTTGCACGGCCATCGGGGGCCTTCCGGAAAAAATCGCGGGCCTTATAACCCAATCATCGGCGCGCAGCCATAGCGGCGATGTGGGCGCGAAGTTCGTCAAGGCCCGCGCCGTCCTTCGCCGAAACCGCGAAAACGGCGGGATAGGCGGCCGCATGCGCCGAAAGCGCCGCCTCGACCTTTGTTTGCGCCGCGGCGAGTTCGCCGCGTTTCAGCGCGTCGATCTTGGTTAGCGCGATCGCATAGGAAACCGCCGCCCGGTCGAAAAGCGCCATGGCTTCGGCGTCGGCCGCCATGATCCCGCGCCGCGCATCGATCAGCAGAATCACGCGCTTCAATTGCGAGCGCCCGTTCAGATAGGCGAGGATCGCGCGCTGCCATTCTTCGGTCTCGTTGCGCGAGGCCCTGGCGAAACCGTAACCCGGCAGATCGACCAGCATCAGCGCATTTGCGAGCCGGAAGAAATTGATCTGGCGCGTGCGGCCGGGCGTCTTGGAGGCGCGCGCCAGAGTCTTGCGATTGGCGAGCGCGTTGATGAGGCTCGATTTGCCCGCGTTCGAGCGCCCGGCGAAAGCGACTTCCGGAAGATCGGTGTCGGGAAAATTGTCCGTTCCCCCGAACGCGAATTCGCACGGCCCCGAAAAGAGGCGGCGGACAACATCCTTTTCGCCGTTCACTCGCCGGCCGTCAGCCGCTTCAGGAACGCGGGCGGCTTCAGGTTCTCGATGAGATGCACCTTCACGCCCTGCCGGCGCATGATGATGTATTGCTGCGTGATCGAGAGCAGATTGTTCCACGTCCAGTAGATCACCAGCCCCGCCGGGAACGTCGCCAGCATGAAGGTGAAGATGAGCGGCATGAAGGCGAACATGCGCGCCTGCACCGGATCGGCGGGCGCGGGGTTCAGCTTCGTCTGCAGCCATTGGGTCGCGCCCATGATCACCGGCCAGATGCCGATGGAGAGGAACGCCGGAATGAAGGCCGGCACGTGATAGGGCAGAAGACCGAAGAGATTGATGATCGATGTCGGATCGGGCGCGGAAAGATCGTGGATCCAGCCGAAGAACGGCGCCTGGCGCATTTCGATGGTGACGAAGAGCACCTTGTAAAGCGAGAAGAACACGGGAATCTGCAGAAGCATCGGAAGACAGCCCGAAACCGGATTGATCTTCTCGCGCTTGTAGAGGTCCATCATCTCCTGCTGCTGGCGCACTTTATCTTCGGCGAAGCGCTGGCGGATGCGCTCGACCTCGGGCTGCAGCTTCTTCATCCGGCTCATGGATTTGTAGGAGGCGTTGGCGAGCGGCACGAAGAAAAGCTTGATCGTGACCGTCAGAAGCAGGATCGCCACGCCGAAATTGCCGATATATTTGTAGAAAAGATCGAGCAGCCAGAAGATCGGCTTGGTGATGAAGAAGAACCAGCCCCAGTCGATGGCGAGATCGAATTGTTCGATGCCGTATTTTTGCTCGTAGCCGCGGATGATGGCAACCACTTTGGCGCCGGCGAACAATCTGCCCGTCACGGTCCTGCTCGCGCCGGGCGGAACGCTCACGCCGTCGAGGCGGTAATCGGAAAGATAGGTCTCGTGGCCCTTGTCGCCGCTCACGCGGTATTCGCCGGAGAATTTCGCGTCCTGCGCCGGTACCGCCGCCGCCATCCAGTATTTGTCGGTGATGCCGACCCAGCCGCCGGTGGACTCGAAATCCTTGGCCTCGCCGGGCTTCAGATCGTCGTATTTGGTGTATTTGGCGCTGCCGTCGGCCACGCCCACGAAACCCTCATGCAGCACCCAGTAATGCTGCGTCTTGGGCACGCCCTTGCGCACGACGGAGGAAAACGGAAAGAGCGTGACCTTGCCCGCGCCTTGGTTCTTCACCGAATCGGCGATGGTGAACATGTATTGATCGTCCACCGAAATGGTGCGCGTGAAATCGAGCCCGTGGCCGTTGTTCCATTCGAGCGTCACGGGATGGCCGGGCGAAAGCACGCCTCCGCGCGCGATTTTCCACGGCGTCGAATCGCCGGGCGTGGCGACATGCGCGCCCGGCGCGGGCAGCCATCCCGAATAGGCGAAATAGGGATATTGCGTGCCCTCGGGCGCAAAGAGCGTGATCGCCGGGCTCTTGGGATCGACGCTCTCGCGATATTGCTTGAGCTTGAGATTGTTGAAGCGCGCGCCGGCGAGCCTTATCGATCCTTCGAGCGTGGGCGTTTCGATCGCCACGCTCGCGCCTTCCGCCTTCAGCGCCTCGGCACGCGAAACGACGGTCGCGCCGCCCACTTCCGGTGCGGCCGGCGGCGTCTCGCCTGGCTTCTTCATCTGCTCGGCGTGCTGGGCGCGCTCGGCATTCATCTGCGGGCTTGCCACGAAATACTGCCAGCCGAACAGCACGGCCGCCGACAGCACGATCGCCAATATCAGATTGCGGTTGCTTTCGTTCATGTCTCTATCTGGCCGGAGGTACGGGGTCGAAGCCGGACGATCCGCCGAGCCACGTCACGGGATGGCAGCGCGCGATCCGCTTCGCCGCAAGATAAAGCCCCTTCATGGGGCCATGGGTGTGGAGCGCCTCCAGCGCATAGGCCGAGCAGCTCGGCTCGAACCGGCAGGACGCCGGCAGCACCGGCGAGATCACGAGCCGGTAGAACTGGATCGGCAGCACCAGCAAGGAAACCGCTGTCTGACGCAGGATGTTCATCAGGTGCTTCCTCGCCCTCCGCTTTTCGAACGGCCGAGTTTGGCGTGGGCCGCGTGCAGCGCCGCCGTCAGGTCCGCGAGAAGGCCGTCGAATGGCGCCTTCACCGTCGCCGCGCGCGCGATCAGAACATAGTCATTGCCTGCCTCGCCCAAAAGGGGAAGCAAGGCCGCAGCCGCGGCCCGAAGCCGCCGTTTCGCGCGGTTCCGTTCGACCGCTCCCCCCACTTTGCGGCTGGCGGTGAATCCCACCCTTGCATGGCCCGGTTTGGGCGCGGGGCTGGGGCACATTTCGAGCGTCAGGCCCGGCCTCGGGCAGCGGATGGACGCCGCCGCGCGCAAAAAATCGCTGCGCGTCCGGATACGGTCGAGCACCAGCTTTTCAGGCGGAGAGCTTCTTGCGGCCATGGGCGCGGCGGCGCGCCAGGACCTTGCGGCCGCCCTTGGTGGCCATGCGCGCGCGGAAGCCATGGCGCCGTTTGCGGACGATACGGCTTGGCTGATAGGGGCGTTTCATGGGCCTAACTCCTTGATGCAGCGGGGCTGCCGGAAGTGGGCGGTATCTAAAGAGGGGCCTTCGCCCTGTCAACCGCGCATCCCCGCCCGCTATGATGAGCCCATGGAGAGCGAAACCCTTTCGCCCGCCCGCCCGCGATGGCGGCGTTTCGTGCCGCTTCTGCTGCTGGTGGCGGGGCTGATCGCGTTTTTCGCGGCAGGCCTCGAGCACCAACTGACGCTGGAAAGCTTGCGCCAGAACCGCGACGCGCTGGAGCGCTGGGTCGATGCCCATCCCGTATTATCGGCGCTGATTTTCGTCATTGCGTATGTTGCGGTGGTGGCCTGTTCGATACCGGCGGCGTCGCCCATGACATTGGCGGGGGGATTTCTGTTCGGAACCTTCGAGGGCGGCTCGCTGGTGGTGGGCGCGGCGACGCTGGGAGCGACCATCCTCTTCCTTGCCGCAAAGACGGCGCTCGCCGATCTCTTCCGCGCGCGCCTCGGCGCGAACCTGCGCAAGATGGAGGACGGCTTCAACGCCAACGCCTTCAATTATCTTCTGGCGCTAAGGCTCGCGCCCGTGTTTCCGTTTTTCCTGGTCAATCTGGCGGCGGGGCTTCTGGGCGTGCGGCTTTGGACTTACGTCGCCGCGACTTTCGTCGGCATCATTCCCGCGACATTCGTTTATGCCGGGCTCGGCAATGGATTGGGCGCGCTCTTCGAGCATGGCGTGCGGCCCGATCTCGCGCTCGTTTTCGAGCCGAGGATTTTTTTGCCGCTTCTGGGGCTGGCCGCGCTTTCGCTGGTGCCGGTGTTCTGGCAGAGGCGCTGAGATGGAAAACATCCGCGCGGATATCTGCGTGATCGGGGCGGGCTCGGGAGGCTTGAGCGTTGCCGCGGGCGCGGCCCAGCTCGGGCGCAAGACCGTGCTCGTCGAAAAAGGCGAAATGGGCGGCGATTGCCTGAATGCGGGCTGCGTTCCCTCCAAAGCCTTGCTCGCCGCGGCCGCGCGCGCGCAAACGATCCGCGAAGCGGGCGCATTCGGCATAGACGCCGAACCGAAGATCGATGCCGCCCGCGTGCATGCCCATCTCGGCGAGATCATCGCGGAGATCGCGCCCAACGATTCGCAAACGCGCTTCGAAGGCTTGGGCGTGAAGGTAATCCGCGCGCCCGCACGCTTTCTCGATGCGCGCAACGTCGAGGCCGGCGATTTCCGCATCCATGCGCGCCGCTTCGTGATCGCGACCGGCTCGCGACCCGCCATTCCGCCCGTGCCGGGGCTTGCCGACGTGCCCTATTTCACCAATGAAACCATCTTCGCGAAGGATTTCATTCCGCCGCGTCTGGCGATCATCGGCGGCGGCGCCTCGGGCCTCGAATTGGCGCAGGCGCACGCGCGGCTGGGCGCGAAGGTGACGGTGATCGAACTTGCCCGCATCCTCGCGCATGAGGATGAAGAAGCCGCCTCCGTCGTTCGCCGGAAACTCGCGCGCGAGGGCGTGCGCATCCTCGAAGAAACCTGCCCGACCGCCATCAAGCCCGTCGCGAACGGCATCAGCATCAGGCTCGTCAGCCCCAACGACACCGAAGTGATCGAGGCGAGCCATATTCTGGTGGCGGCGGGGCGCGCGCCCAATATCGAAGAGCTCGGGCTTGATGCCGCCGGCATCGAAGCCGATGCGCATGGGATCAAGGTCGATCGCCGCCTCAAGACGACGAACGCCCATGTCTACGCCATCGGCGACGTGACGCCGGCGCC
>DATIZS010000356.1:0-2187 GCA_035516955.1 Rhizomicrobium sp. | reverse complement strand
GCGCCGAGCGCGAGCGCGCGTGTTATGTCCTGGCCCGAGCGGATGCCCCCATCCATCAGCACCGTGGTTTGCGAGCCGACTGCCTCCACGATCTTCGGCAGCATGGAAATGGTGGATGCCGCCGCGTCGAGCTGGCGTCCGCCATGATTGGAAACCACGATGCCGTCCGCGCCGGTCTTCACCGCCTCGCGCGCATCGTCGGGGTCGAGCACGCCTTTCAGGATCAGCGGGCCTTTCCACTGATCGCGCACCCATTCGAGATCTTTCCACGTGACGCTGGGGTCGAGCGCGCCCGCCGTCCAGTGAAGTTGCTGGACGAGCGATTTGGCGTCCTTCACCGCATTGCTCAGATTTCCGAAGCGCAGCGGCTGGCCCCTCACCCCCACATCGTAAATCCATGTCGCGTGCGAGATGAAATTCCATGCGGATTTGAGTCTGGCGACCGGCGCGAGCTGCTGGCCCATGCCGTTCCGGATATCGCGATAGCGCGTGCCCAGAACCGGCAGATCGACGGTGAAGAAGAGCGCGCTGCAATTGGCCGCTTGCGCGCGCGCGATCAGTTCGCGCACCACGCCGCGGTCGCGCGTCATGTAAAGCTGGAACCAGAAGGGCTTGCCGCACGCCGCCTTCACTTCCTCCATCGGGCAGATGCCCATGGTCGAAAGCGTGAACTGCACGCCCGCCTTGTGGGCGGCGCGCACGGCGAGCGTCTCGGCGCGGCGCGCCATCATGCCGGCAAGGCCGATGGGGGCGAGCGCCACCGGCATCGAAAGTTTCTGGCCGAATATCTCGGTCGATGTGTCGAGCGCGGAAACATCGCGCAGCACCTTCTGCTTCAGCGAGAGCTTCTGCAAATCGGCAACATTGGCGCGCAGCGTTTCTTCCTCGAATGCGCCGCCGTCGAGATAGTCGAAGATCATGCGCGGCAGGCGCTTCTTGGCGAGCAGGCGATAGTCGGAGATCGAGCCGGGGACGAGCATCTATTCCGCCGCCTCCTCCAGGAAGATCTTGCCGGGGTTGAGAATGTTCTTGGGATCGAGCGTGCGCTTCAGTTTCTGCATCAGCGCGATTTCGTGAGCATTGCGCGACAGCGCCAGATATTCCCGCTTTTCCAGCCCGATCCCGTGCTCGGCCGAGACCGAGCCGCCGCGGGGCTCCAGCGGGCTATATATAATGTGTTCCACCTCGTGGCGGACCTCGTTGGTGCCGTCGCCGACGCCGGCGATGAAATGCAGATTGCCGTCGCCCATATGGCCGAAGATCATCACCTTGGACTCGGGCCATCTGGCGGCGAGGGCGCGGCTCACCTCGTCCACATAGGCCTCCATCTTGCCGATGGGAATGCTCACATCGAAGGTAAAGACGGGCGCGATGCGCCAGGCCTGCAACACGTCGTCGCGCAAGCCCCAGATGCGCCCGCATTCGGCCTTCGATTTGGCAATCACGGCGTCGGCGATCTCGGATTTTTCGAGCTCCGCCATCAGCACGCGCTCGAAGCGTTCGCCGTCGCCCACCTCGTCGCCGCCGAGCGCCTCGATCAGCACGTAATATTTATGGTCCTGCGGCAGCGGCGGCTTGCCTTGCGCGGGCGGCGTGGTGACGAGGCGGTAGAAATCGCCCCACATCACTTCGAAGGCCGAAAGCGTGCCGCCGAGCCCGCGCTCGACATCGCGCAACAGGCGCGGCAAATGCGCGAAATCGTCGAGCGCCACCAGCGCCACGTTCTGGCTCACCGGCTTGGGGCGAAGCCGCAACACCGCTTGCGTGACGACGCCCAGCGTTCCTTCCGAGCCGATGAACAATTGCTTGAGATCGTAGCCCGCATTGTTCTTGATGAGATGATTGAGCGAGGAAACCACCGTGCCGTCGGCCAGCACCGCTTCGAGGCCCAGCACCAGCTCGCGCATCATGCCGTAGCGGATCACGCGGTTGCCGCCGGCATTGGTGGAGATGTTGCCGCCGATGGTGGCGCTCCCGCGCGCGCCCAGATCGAGCGGAAAGAACAGCCCTTTGCCGTCCGCTGCCTCGCACACGGTTTGCAACACGCGGCCGGCTTCCACGGTCATGGTCGCGCCGTCGGTATCGATATCCAGAATCGCGTTCATGCGTTCGAGCGAGAGCGCGATCGCGCCGTCGGCAAGGGTTCCTTCCACCAATCCGGTGCGCCCTCCCCAGGGCACGACCGCC
>DATIZS010000355.1:0-6561 GCA_035516955.1 Rhizomicrobium sp. | reverse complement strand
GGAATCGCCCGCCCGGCAGATGAATTCCTCGAACTTGCCGTTCGCGCCGGCCGGAATCGCGTCCTCGAAATAGATGAAACGCAGCGCGAAGGGATGGCCGAGCGCCTTCTGCATGTGGGCGGAAAGCGCTTCTTCTTCGCGCGCATCGAGCGGACGCTCCGTCACCAGCCGCACCTCGATGTTCTGCCGGTCGTTCTGGATGAATTGATATTGGCGCACCGGCGCGATCTCGCGGAAGCGGTCGAAACCGACGAGCGGCCAATGGCGCGTACCGTCGGGCATCAGGATGAGATTGCGCTCACGCCCGAAGATGCGCGAAAGCGTCGGAAGTCCGCGCCCGCAGGCGCAAGTCCCGCCGGCCTCGGCCCAGTCGCCGATATCGTAGCGGATCATCGGAGTGGCGAAATTCTGCAGATCGGTGACGACCATGCGCCCCGCCTCGCCGGGCGCGCAGACGCTGCCGTCCTTGCGCAGGATTTCCACGATCACCGCTTCCGCCATCACGTGGTAGCTGGTGGATTGCGGGCATTGCAGGGCGACGATGCCCATCTCCTGCGAGGAATAGGTGTCGGCGATCTCGAGTCCGAAATGGGCGCGCGCCTCGGCGCGCAGCGAAGGGCTCACGGTTTCGCCGACCGTCCTCAAATGGCGGATGCTGTCGAGGCGAACGCCGCGCGCTTCGCTTTCGCGGATCAGCGCGGAAAGGATGCTCGGATAGGCGAGCAGGATATCGGGCGCGAAATCGCCGATGAGATCGAATTGTTCGCCGATCGCGACCGTCACCGGAATGACGAGCAAGGGCCCGGTCTCGAACAGCAAATTCATCGGCCGCCCCCAATCGGGCGCGCGCGTTATATCCGAGACATTGGCGCGGATGGCGCAGAAGCGGCCCTGGACATCGCGCTCGTGCCAGAAATGCTCGCGCAAGGTGAAGCCATGCCAGTAGAGCCCGTTATGTCCGGTACGCTTGACCATGACGGGCTCGCCGGTCGAACCGGAGGTGCGGGTTTCGGTGAGCGGCCCATGGCCGCGCGGAATCGCATCGCAGTAGAAGCCCTTGGCGCTCTGAAGATCGCGCCGCCCGAAGGGAGCAAGGCGCGCGAGCCCTTCGGGCGTGGAAAGATCTCCGGGCATAAGACCGCTCGCTTCGAGGCGCGCGCGAAAATAGGGCGAATGGCGGGCGCAATGGGTGGCGAGTGCCACGAGTTGGCGATGTTGCGCGCGCACGAGATCGGCGCCCGTCATCCACTGGCTTTGTTCGAGTTGGCCGTAAAGTTTCGAAATCGCTTTGCCGATCTCGGAGCGTGCGCCGCTCACGGCACGAAATCCGCGACGAAGATTGGGCAGCGTTCGGCCAGCGCATATTCTCCCGACGAAACGAAACGCGGCTGCGCGAAAGATCTGGGAACGGCATCGACCAACCGGCGGCGCGTGGGGAAGCTGTAAACCGCCTCCTGGCCCTTATAGGCATCCATCTCGGCGAAATCCTCGTGCCCCCATCCGCTCGCGCGCGAAAGCGCATCGAGATCGGGAAATTCGCGATGGAATTCCTGCGCGATCCGCGCCACCGGCACATCCGGTCCGCGTTCCGCCGCGATCGCCATGGCAAGGCGCCATTTGAAGGCGTGAAATCGCCGCTCGCGGCCCGCGATAACTTCTTCGCGCAATTGCGCCAGCGTCTCGCAGGGCTCGGGCGTTTCGTACATGCGAAAGGCGATCCGCGCGCCGGGCATGAGCACACGCGCAAGCTCACGAAACACGATTGCGTAATCCGCAAAACGGATCGTGTTCAAGCTGCCGTCGCCGATGGCGGCGGTGAAGATGCGTTCGCGAAGCGGAAGCTCCTGCCAGCGCCCGAGCACGGCGCGGCGGTTTTCCGTATCGCCCGGCCAGACCTTCGCGATCATCGTCTCGGCATGGTCGACGGCGGTCGTGTTCTCGCCGATTCCGGCAAGCTCCGGCGTCACGCCGAAGAGAAGGACATGTGCTCTGTGCCCGCCGACCGCGCCCGCAATCGCGCGCACCACCTCTTCGCTCGGCCGGAGCGGCGGTTTCAGCCGCGCCCAGCGCGCCTGGAATCGATTCCAGTTCTCGAGCGAGCCGGACGCGTTTTCTTGTGCGGAAAAGGGCATTGGCGGGCTCATAGCATGCGCGCTGGGCCAAAAGAAGAATGAGGGCCTCGCTTGCGGGGCGCGCGCCCGGCCTCTAACCTCGGCTCCCGCTCCGGCTCCAGACCGGCCACTCGCAACGGGAAACGCCCATGAATCCGCGCCTTGCCGGCTTCGCAGAAGCCATCGTCATACTTGTGATTTTTCTTGCGGCGCCCGTCCATCTTGCGCTTTACCCGGCGAAACCGGCCGAGACGGGCGTCACGCTCGAGGAGCGGCTGGCGTCGCTCGATTCCGTCGATGGCCAGACGATCGCCCATCAGGCCGATGGCGACTGGCTCTCCAACGGGCGCGGCTATGCCGAACAGCGCCATTCGCCGCTCGGCGCCATCGGCAAAGGCAATGTGAAGGAGTTGGGCGTCGCCTGGGAATTCCGCACGGGCACGATCCGCGGCCTGGAATCCACGCCCATCGTCTCGGACGGAATCATGTTCGTCACCGGCTCGTGGAGCAAGGTCTGGGCGCTCGATGCGAAAACCGGCAAGCAGATCTGGGCCTACGATCCGCAAGTGCCCGGCCAATGGGGCCGCTATGCCTGTTGCGACGTCGTCAATCGCGGCGTGGCGTTGTGGAAGGGCGCCGTTTATGTCGGCACGCTCGACGGGCGTCTCGTCAAGCTCGACGCGAAAACCGGAAAGGTCGATTGGGACATCAACACCATCGACCGCCAGCGGCCCTACACCATCACCGGCGCGCCGCGCATCGTCAAAGGCCTCGTGCTCATCGGCAATGGCGGCGCCGAATATGGCGTGCGCGGTTACATCACCGCTTACGACGCCGATACGGGCCGCCAGGTCTGGCGCTTCTATTGCGTGCCCGGCGATCCCAAACAGCCGCCGGAAGATGCCGCGATGGCGGCGGCGATGAAGACATGGTCCACCGGCAACACCGAACACAAATGGTGGGAGCAGGGCGGCGGCGGCACGCCGTGGGATTCGATGGCTTACGATCCCGATCTCGATCTTCTCTATGTCGGCACGGGCAATGGCGCGTCGTGGAATCGAAATCTGCGTTCGCCCGGCGGCGGCGACAATCTCTATCTCTCCTCCATCGTGGCGCTGAAGCCGGAAACGGGGGAAATGGTGTGGTATTACCAGACCACGCCCGGCGACGATTGGGATTACACCGCCACCCAGCATCTCATCCTCGCCGATCTCACCATCGACGGGAAACCGCGCAAGGTGATCATGCAGGCGCCGAAGAACGGCTTCTTCTACGTGCTCGACCGCGCGACGGGAAAGCTGATCTCGGCCAAGCCCTACACCACCATCACCTGGGCCAAGGGCGTGGACATGGCGACGGGCCGGCCCATCGAAAATCCCGGCGTGCGTTATGGCGCATCGCCGTCGGCACAAATTCCGGGCCCCATCGGCGCGCACAATTGGCAGCCCATGTCGTTCGATCCGGCGTCGGGCCTCGTCTATATCCCGGTGATCGACGGCAGCTTCATCTATGCGCAGCAGAAATCGCTGCACTACGAACCGGGCGCGTGGAACACGAGCGATTTCGCGCAGCTCGGCCAGATGGTGCTGAGCGGCATCATGCACGGCAAGCCGCCGCCGCCCTTCAAGGGCTATATCCGCGCCTGGGACCCCGTCGCGCAGAAGATGGCGTGGCAGGTGCAGATGACGGGCGCGTGGAACAGCGGAATGCTGACCACGTCGAGCGGGCTTCTCTTCGCGGGCGGCTCGGACGGGATCTTCGCCGCTTACGACGACAGGACCGGCGAAAAGCTCTGGTCGATCGATCTCAAGACCGCAATGACGGCGCCCGCCATCGCCTATGAAGTGGACGGCCAGGAATATATCGCGATCGCGGCGGCCTTCGGCGGATCGGGCGGATTGGGCGCGACCGGCGACAGCAACACGCCTGTCATGAAATACGGCAACAATGAAGGGCGCATCTTCGCGTTCAGGATCGGCGGTTACACCGACGTGCAGCCCATCAAAACCGAGACATGGTCGGGTGCCGCGGCGCCGCCCGCCGAAAAGGTCGATCCCGCGCTCGCCGCGAAGGGCTTCGATCTCTATCACCGCAATTGCGCGGTATGCCACGGCGTGCTGCTCGCCTCTTCGCGCGAGGTGCCCGACCTCAAGATGGTGCCGCCCGAAATCTGGAACGAGTACGACACCATCGTGCTCGGCGGCGCGCTGAAGGACGGCGGCATGGCCTCCTTCGCCGATATCCTCAGCAAGGACGATGTCGCCGCCATCCGCGCCTATGCGCTGCAATCGGCGCAAGCGGCGTGGGCGCAGGCGAATCCGCATTAGAGGAACGCGTCAGGGGCAGGGGGAAATCATGAGACTGCCGGTCGCGCTCGCTTTCGCGGCGATTTTAAGTTTTGGCGCATTCGCGCCCGCAATCGCGGACGATACGCCCGCGCAGGCTTCCGATGTTCCGTGGATCAAGGATCAGTCGCTGACCAACGACGCGGTCAACGCGGTCAGGAACGGCGGCATCCTCGCGCTCGAGCCCTTTGTGCCCAACCTGGAAGCAGCACTTTCCAATGCGAAGCAGACGATGGACGCGGCTTCCGGTCCCGGCGGCAAAGTCGTGTTCACCGACGGCCCCGCCGACAGCCTGCTCGCGCTGATGGATGCATCGACGGCCGGAAAATCGGCGCAAGCCGTTCCCAATCCCTATCCCATCATCGCCCTCTATCTCGGCAGCTATTACAACGAGAGCGGCGAGCCCAATCAGGCGCTGCGCGTGCTCGACGAAGGGCTGGCGGTGACCTCGAATGTGGGCGCGCATCGCCCCGTGCTTTATTCGGAACGCGGCGCCGCACTCGAAGGCCTGCATCGCTGGCAGGACGCGCTCGACGATTACAACGAAGGCCTCAAGATCAACGGGCTCGATCCGCAGATCCACGCGCTGCTGTTGCGCGGACGCGGCTTCACGCTGACCGAACTCGGCCAGCTCGACGACGCCGAAGCCGCCTACAACGAGTCGCTCAAATACGCGCCCGGCAATGAGCGGGCCGAGCACGAGATCCAATATATCGACCAGCTGCGGATGGGCGGAGGCAAGGCGCCTGCCGGCATTATTCCCGTCCAGCCCCAACAGACGCCGCCCGCGGACGCCGCGCCGCCGACACCTGCGCCCTCCAGTGCCACGCCCTGAATGCATGCAATGGTTGCATATCTGGCATGATTATATTCCCAGTTGTAGGACTTCCCGCCGATCACCATCCCCGGGAAAGCCCGAACCGTGGAGAAAAACTCGCGTAATTTTTTCATTGAAGCTACAAGGCCGCCTCATTTTGCCGGGCGGGCCATGACGAAGGAGAAGACCATACGGCCGAAAGCGCGCCTGCCGCGCGGCTTCCGCGATCGCAGCGGAGCCGAAATCGCGGCCGAGCGGCGCATGCTCGAAACGATCCGGGGAGTCTATGAGTCCTACGGTTTTGCGCCGCTGGAAACGCCGGCCTTCGAATATACGGACGCGCTGGGAAAATTCCTGCCCGATCTCGACCGGCCGAACGAGGGCGTGTTCTCGCTGAAGGACGACGACGATCAGTGGCTGTCGCTGCGCTACGACCTGACCGCGCCGCTCGCCCGCTACGTGGCGGAGAATTTCCAGAATCTGCCCAAGCCGTTCCGGCGCTATCAGGTGGGACAGGTGTGGCGCAACGAGAAGCCGGGGCCGGGGCGCTACCGCGAATTCACCCAGTTCGATGCCGATACGGTGGGGAGCAATTCCCCCGCCGCCGATGCCGAGCTTCTGATGATGCTGGCCGATACGCTGGAGGCGCTGGGGCTGAAGCGGGGCCAATACGCTATCAAGATCAACAGCCGGAAATTCCTGAACGGTATCCTCGCTCTTGCCGGTGTCGGTGCGGACAGGACTGGTGCCGTTCTACGTGCGCTCGACAAATTCGACCGCTTGGGCGAAGGGGGCGTGCGCGATCTTTTGGGCGCAGGACGCAAAGATGAATCGGGCGACTTCACCAGGGGCGCCGGTCTGAATGCCGATCAGGTTGCAAAGATCATGCGTCTTTTCACCGACGATGCAGACGATCTGACAACCGTAGCCGGATTTGAAGAACTCACAGCGATCAGGACGATATTGCAGTCTGCCGGTTACCGCGCAGATCGCGTCGCAATTGATCTCAGCATCGTCCGCGGTCTCGACTATTACACCGGCCCCGTTTTTGAAGCGCAGCTTACATTCCCTGTGAAAAACGAAGACGGCGAGCCCGTAATCTTCGGCTCGGTCGCGGGCGGCGGTCGCTACAACGATTTAGTCGCGCGCTTCACTGGCCAGCAGGTTCCTGCGACCGGCATTTCCATCGGCGTGTCGCGTTTAATGTCGGCGCTGATGCAGCGCGGCGTGCTCGCAAGCGCGGAGGAGCCGCTGGTGTTCGTGCTCGCGCTCGATGAAATCTCCCGCA
>DATIZS010000354.1:0-2934 GCA_035516955.1 Rhizomicrobium sp. | reverse complement strand
CCCGCCACCGGGATTTTCAGATCGAAAGCCGCCAGCACTTTGGGATGCAATTCGCCGAACCAGGCAAGCTGCTTGGGACCGAGCGCAATGGTGCCGCTGCGGCCAGGATGAAACCATGTGGGCGCGCCCGCCGCTACCGGCGCGGTCATAGGGCCGCCCATCGCCGCTTCCAGCGCGGCGATCATTGCCGCCTTGGCGTCAAACAAATTCGCGGCATGGCCCGTCTTGGTCCAGTCGCGCACGCCATTGCCGGCGATAATGCCCGCCACGTTGGTGGTTTGTGCTTCGGGCATGCCGCTCTGGAAGGCCGGCCCGATTTCGAACAGATTGAGATCCGAGAAACCGCGCGCCGTGTTGCGCGCCGCCGCGGCCAGCAACGAAGGCAAAGGCGAAGGCCTGAGCGCGTCCAGATCCGAGGCGATGGGGTTGGACAATTGGCGCGCATCGTCGCCGCCGCCGAACAAACGTGCTTGATCGCGAGCGAGGAAGGAAAAGCTCACGCATTCGTTGAAGCCGCGCGCGGCCAAGGTCCGGCGCACGGCGCGGGCGCGGCGCTGAGCAGGGGTGAGAACGGGTTTCGCCACCGCACGTTCGCGCTCGAGCGGCGCTGACGCCACACCCGAAAGCCCGTGAATGCGGACGATTTCTTCCACCAGGTCGGCAGGCCCGTCGATATCCCGGCGATAGCTGGGCGGCGTCACATGCAAGATGTCGCCATGCTCGATCACGGTGAAACCCAGCCGCGACAGGATGCGGATGCTTTCGTCCGTCTCGACCATCATGCCGCCCAGCGTTTCGACCAGCGAAGCGTCGAAATTGATGTGCCTGTGCGGGGGCGGCAGTTCGCCTGCAATTACGATTTCCGACGGCTCGCCGCCGCACCAATCCAGAATCAGCTGGGTGCAGAGTTCGAGCCCGGGCAGCACGAATTGCGGATCGACGCCGCGCTCGAAGCGATAGCGCGCATCGGAAACGATGCCGAGTTTGCGACCCGCGCGCGCCACGCGCACTGGATCGAACCAGGCGGATTCAATGAAGACATTGGTGGTTTCCAGCGAGCAGCCCGAATTCATGCCGCCCATGACGCCGGCAATGCCTTGCGCGGTCTTGTCGTCGGCGATCACAACGGTCTCGCCGTCCAGCGTATAAGTCTGGCCGTCAAGCGCCAGGACCTGCTCGCCCTCTTTGGCCATGCGCGCGCGCAGATTTCCGGAAAGCTTGTCGGCATCGAACACATGCAGGGGCCGGCCGCGATCCTGGGCAATCAGGTTGGTGGCATCCACCAATGCGGAGATGGACTTCATTCCCACCGCCTTCAAGCGATCCTGCACCCATCGGGGCGAGGGACCATTCTTCACATTGCGGACCAGTCGGCCCGCGAAGATAGGGCAGGCGGATTTGTTTTCCGGCGTGAAGTCCAACGAAATGCGTTTGGGGCTGGCGAATTTTCCCGCCACCGGTTCGATCTTCCGGGTGCGCAGAGTACCCTGTTCGGCTGCGGCCAGGTCGCGCGCCACGCCGAACACGCTGGCGGCATCGCCTCGATTGGGGGTGATGGCGACGTCAATGACTGGATCGGTGAGGCCGAGTGCCGCCGCAGCGGGCGCTCCCACCTTGCTCTCGGCCGGAAGCTCGATGATGCCGTCGCGATCTTCGCCCAGCAGCAATTCGCGCGCCGAGCACATCATGCCGCGCGATTCCACGCCCCGGATGCTGCCCACCTTGAGCGCCTCGCCGGATGCCGGGATCACCGTGCCGGGGCGGGCCAGCACCACCTTGAGACCGGCTCGCGCATTGGGCGCGCCGCAAACGATCTGCAGCGGATCTTTATCTCCCGCATTGACCATGCAAAGCCGCAGGCGATCGGCATTGGGATGTTTCTCAGCGCTTACGATCTCGGCGACGGTAAAATCCTTGAGCCGCGCGCCTGCATCCTGGATGCTTTCGACTTCAAGGCCGATGCCGGTGAGTTTGTCGGTGATGGCTTGGACGCTGGCGGAGGTTTCCAGATGATCCTTGAGCCATGAGAGAGTAAATTTCATTTCATTCCCCCTCCGCCCGCTGGCTCGAGAGCCAGCTACGGGCACCTCCCCCTCCATCGCGCGTTGCGCGCGCGGGGGAGGCGGGCCTGTGTACGGGGTCAGCAGGGCTCACTTGCTCAACCCTCCATCCAGGGTCGGAATGTCGAGCGCGGCAAAGCCGTAATGCCTGAGCCAGCGCAGATCGGACTCGAAAAAGCTGCGAATGTCGGGAATGCCGTATTTCAGCATCGCCATGCGGTCGAGCCCGAAGCCGAAGGCGAAGCCCTGGTACCGCGTGGGATCGATGCCGCAATTGGCCAGCACTTTGGGATGGACGAGGCCCGAGCCGCCCAACTCCAGCCAGTCATTGCCATGGCCGAAGGTGATCTTGCCCGGCACCGAGCGGTCACAGCGCATGTCCCATTCGAGGGAAGGTTCGGTGAAGGGGAAATAGCTGGGCCGGGCCCGGAGTTCGAGATCGTCGATTTCGAAAAAGGCCTTGCAGAATTCCTCCACCGTCCATTTGAGATGGCCCAGATGGATGCCTTCGTCCACCACCAGCGCTTCGACCTGGTGAAACATCGGCGAATGGGTAGCGTCGGAATCCACCCGATAGGTGCGGCCCGGCGAGATGATGCGGATGGGCGGCTTCTGTTTCAGCATCACGCGCACTTGCACCGGCGAGGTGTGGGTACGCAGCACATGGGCGCTGCCATCGGCCTGCGGCGCCACATAGAACGTGTCCTGCATCTGGCGCGAGGGATGATCGGGCGGAATGTTGAGCTTGGTGAAATTGTAATCGTCATATTCGACGTCCGGGCCTTCGGCCACCGCGAAGCCCATGTCGGCGAAGATAGCTGTGATCTCGTCCAGCACCTGGGTGATAGGATGAATGCTCCCTTCCGGTGCCGGC
>DATIZS010000353.1:0-3538 GCA_035516955.1 Rhizomicrobium sp. | reverse complement strand
CTTCTTCTTCGGCCTGATGTTTTACCAAACCAGAGCCCGGCACGATCATCGCGTTCACATGCGAAGCGACGCGTCTGCCTTTGGCAATCGTGGCGGCGGCGCGCAAATCCTCGATGCGGCCATTGGTGCAGGAACCGATGAACACGCGGTCGATCTTCACGTCCTTCAGTTTCGTTCCCGGCTTCAGGTCCATGTAGGACAAGGCGCGCTCAACGCCCGCGCGCATGCCCGCGTCCGCAAACGAAGCCGGATCGGGAACCGCATCGGTGATCGGCAGCGCCTGTTCGGGCGAGGTGCCCCATGTCACCATGGGCGGAATCGATGCCGCGTCGAGCGAGATCTCGACGTCGAATTTCGCACCCTCGTCCGATTTCAGCGTGCGCCAGTAATACAGCGCCGCTTCGTAAGCCGCGCCTTTCGGCGCGCGCGGGCGGCCCGCGACATACGCAAACGTCGTCTCATCGGGCGCGATCAAGCCGGCGCGGGCGCCGCCCTCGATGGTCATGTTGCAGAGCGTCATGCGGCCCTCCATCGACAGCGCGCGAATCGCATCGCCCGCATATTCGATGACATGACCCGTGCCGCCCGCCGTTCCGATCTTCGCGATGATGGCGAGCGCGATGTCCTTCGCGGTGACGCCGAGCGGCAATTTGCCGTTCACCCTCACGCGCATGTTCTTCGATTTGGCGATGGAAAGCGTCTGCGTCGCCAGCACATGCTCCACTTCGCTCGTGCCGATGCCGAAGGCGAGCGCGCCGAACGCGCCGTGCGTCGAGGTGTGCGAATCGCCGCAAACGATCGTCGTTCCCGGCAGCGTCCAGCCCTGTTCCGGCCCCACGATATGGACAATGCCCTGGCGGATATCGCTCATCGGCAGATATTCGATGCCGAAATCGCGCGCATTGGCTTCGAGTGTCGCCACCTGTTGCGCCGATTCCGGATCGCTGATTCCCGCCGCGCGATTGGTGGTGGGCACATTGTGATCGGGAACGGCCAGCGTCAGATCCGGCCGGCGAACTTTGCGCCCCGTATTGCGGATGCCCTCGAAGGCCTGCGGGCTCGTCACCTCATGGACGAGATGGCGGTCGATATAAAGAACGCTCGCCTCGCCCGGCGCCTCGTGCACCAGATGGGCGTCCCAGATCTTGTCGTACAGCGTTTTGCTCATGGCGGGCGGAAACAACACGATTGTGTCTTGGGATGCAAGGGGTTAGTCGTTTTCCGGATTCGCGCCACCCCCCTTCTGCCGGAGGCGCAAGCGTCAGCGCCCTAATGATGGCCCGAGAAATAGAACACGGCCATGATGATCAGAATGGCAATGAACTGGGCCAGGACCCGGATGCGCATCAGCCGGTTCGACCAGGTGCGCGAAACATTTCCCCCCACCCAGAGCGTGTAAAGCCCGGCCAGAAGGATCAGGCCCACGGCCGAAATGGCGATCGCAACGACGATTTTGCCGCTCATGGCGCTCCTATCCTCGCGGCACTATCGGGTTTGGGAACCCGCGCATGCAAGGGCCGTTTCAGACCGGCGTCCGCCCCGAACGCAATGGGAACGCCGCCATGCCGGGTACGGGCTGATCGGGATCGAAATATTCGAAGATCAGGTGGATGCGGTTCGTCGTGCCTTCGTTGCGCACGGCATGGGTGCCCATATTGTTCAACTCATAGGCCTCCCCTTCCGCGAGACGATAATGGCCCGGATCGACGAAGAAGGTGACGCGATCATTGGTCTCAAGCGGCACGTGGATCTTGTGCGGCCAGCGCGCGACGGGCGAACTGTCCATGTGCGGAAGGATGACGCCGCCCGGCGCCATCCGCGCGAGCATGATGCGCGGAAATTCACCTCTCGCATAGCGGTAATCGGCCACCGCCTCGTTCATCACCGGCTCGAGGAGCGGGCGGAATTCTTTCCACATCGGCAAATCGTAATAGGCCGTCCAGTCCGTCGCGTTCTTCACGAAGCGGAAAACGATGTGATGGGTGCGATCGAGCGCATCGAAACGGTTCGGCTTGGACGCATTCTCCCGTTCCCAAACGTCCTCGGGAATGGCGAGCACGGCCTTCTTCAGCGCCGCGATATCGACGCGCCCCAGCATGCGCACGCTTTTGGTTTTACGCGGGTTGGGCTGCATGGAGTTCCCTGCGGTAGCCGAACATTTCGAAATCGCGGGTGTAGAACGCGCTCACCCAATCGCGCAGCTCCGCGTCGTAATAGTCGCGATAGTCCGCCCGCGGCGAGGCGTTCGAGCGCGCAAGCGTTGCGGCCGGCAATCCGAGGCGCAGGCAGAGGCGCGTGTAATCGCCCTGCATCTCTTCCGTGCGGCCGGCGAAATCGATCGCGAGCTTTCCCGTCTCGTCCGTCAGGAATTCCGATTGCGGAAAAACGAGCAGCGGATAGGGCGGCCGCATCTGCGCGAGCGTGTGCTGGATATAGCGGCGCGGATTTGCCTGGAACGAGCCGTCCCGGCCCTTGAAGGCGCAATAGGAAATGAAACGGTCATAAGGATTCCGCACGAAGGCGAATTTGACATAGGACGAAAAGACTTCTTCCCCGAGCACGGGCCGGATCTGGCGGACGCTGATATGGCCGTGGGAGATGTTGCGAAACTCGGGGAACGGGAATTTCTTCTGCGCCAAATGGCCGACCTGCTCCAGATCTTCCGCGCCCAGATGCGCGCGCAGCGCCTGGCGCACCGCATGCGTGCCCGTTTTGGGAACGGCGAAGAAAATGAATCGGTGGCGGTGGGAGATGATCATCGCGATCGCCCTCTGCCGCCGGAATATGGCCCAACGGCGCGGAAAATGGAATGTCCGCCATATTGTTTCGTCGCGCGATTTACCGGAAAACCGCTTCACACTTTTCCGATCGCGCTCCGATGGTTACCAGCTTCCCGTGTTGGGCATGCTGGCCCAGGGTTCGGCGGGCGCAAGGGCGCCGCCTTCCTGCAAAAGCTCGATGGAAATCCCGTCCGGCGAGCGGATGAAGGCCATGTGCCCGTCGCGCGGCGGCCGGTTGATGGTAACGCCGGATTTCATCAGCTTCTCGCAGAGCGCGTAGATATTGTCCACGCGATAGGCGAGATGGCCGAAATTGCGCCCGCCCTGATAGGCCTTCTCGTCCCAGTTGTAGGTGAGTTCGACGAGCGGAGCCTGATCCGACGCCGCGCGCTCCGCATCTTCCGGCGCGCAGAGAAAGACGAGCGTGAAGCGGCCGCCCTGATTGTCGATGCGGCGGAGTTCTTTCAGGCCCAGCTTGTTGCAATAGAAATCGAGCGAAGCATCGAGATCGGAAACCCGGACCATGGTGTGAAGGTAGCGCAATGTGATTCTCCAACGAGCCTCACCCTTCGGGAAGTTCAGGGTGAGGGGATAGAGTTTGAACTCAAACAAAAAGATTGTCATCCCGGCCACTTGTCCGCCATAGCCTTGGCGAAGGCGGAAGCATAGCGTCAGCAATGCGCGAGCCGGGACCCACCGAGACAGCGTTACGGTGGGTCCCGGGTCTCGCGGCTATCGCCGCTTCGCCCGGGATGACA
>DATIZS010000352.1:0-4700 GCA_035516955.1 Rhizomicrobium sp. | reverse complement strand
CTATAGAAACGCCAGGAAGCGGCTTCAGGCGCTGGAGAGCGCCAAACGATGAAGCGTCTGGTCTACATCGTTCCGGTGATCGTATTCTTTGCCATCGCGGCGTTTTTCTTTGTTGGCCTGCGCGAGCGCATGCGGGTGGCGCCGAACGAGTTGCCGTCGGTCTTGATCGGAAAGCCATCGCCCGAGATGGCGTTGCCCGCGCTCGACAATCAGGTGCAGGCCTTCACCCCGGCCGATCTGCGCGCGGGCCATGTCAGCATCGTCAACGTATTCGCGTCATGGTGCGCGCCATGCCGCGAGGAAGCGCCGGCGCTGGCGGCGCTCGCCAAGATGAAAGGCGTGGCGCTCTACGGCATGGTGCAGAAGGACACGCCGGCGAAAGCGCGCGCCTTCCTCGCCGATGTCGGCGATCCCTATCAGCGCATCGATCTCGATGCCGATGGACGCGCCAGCATCGAATGGGGCGTCTATGGCGTGCCCGAGACCTTCGTGGTCGACGGTCGCGGCATCATCCGTTTGCGCTATGCCGGTGCGCTGACGCCGGAAGCGCTCGACAGCACCATCCTGCCGGCGATCGCGAACGCCGGCGGCTGATTCAGCCTTTGGCAACCATGATTTGCGAGGCTCGCGCCCATGCAGATCAGCGCCTCCAGCCTTCTTGCCGCGCAACAGGCGCGGGCGGCCCAGCCGGCGAAGACTCCGGCCAGGCCGGCCGACAGCGAACTCTTCGAGCCGCTCCTGTTCGCGGAGCAGCCGGAGAGCAGGCCGCAACCGGCCAAGGCGGCAATTGCGCAGCCGCAACAAGGCGTTGCGCGGATGGGCGCGCATATCGATATCCGGGTCTGATCAGGCCCGGGGGCGGCGGATCAGCTTGCGCCTGGGCTTGTCGTGGCCGTTGGCGATCCGCGCCTCGGCGGACGAAGCGATCGTCGCCAGCGACTTCACGAAGCGAAGCCGCTCGGCCGCGGGCAAGGCCTCCAGCAATTGCCGTTCGGCGCGATCCGAAGCGGCGCGCGCCGATTTCAGCGCCTTGCGTCCCGCGAGCGTGATGGACACGGCATTGGCGCGCTGATCTTCCTCGGTGCGCTCGCGCGACAGCAGCCCGCGCTCGATCATGCGGCGCACCATCTCCGCCAGGGTCGAACGATCGATGCCGGTCATCTCCACGAGTGCGGTCTGGCTCACGCCGTCATTGTGTTCGAGGGCCGCGAGCACCATGAACTGCTGGCGTGTCAGATCGCGCGCGTTCATCTCGCGCGCGAAGAGATCGCCGAAAAGCTGCTGACAACGTCGCATAAGATAGGACGGCGCATCGCCAAGCTCAAAGCTTCCGTTCGCTTTGCGCGGCAGCTTCGCTGTCATTGAGACTCCCCTGAATTTCCCAATCCGTCGGCCGCTG
The DNA here is from genome assembly GCA_035516955.1 of Rhizomicrobium sp. GTDB lineage: Bacteria > Pseudomonadota > Alphaproteobacteria > Micropepsales > Micropepsaceae > Rhizomicrobium. Next base: position 3,301 of record DATIZS010000352.1, on the reverse strand, counting down.
CTTTTCGTCGCTGACGCGCCGTTATTGTTCGGCACACACCCGCTGACGCCGGGCTCCGCTACGAGTGATGCCGCGGGTCCCCTCGCGGTGACAGAACTCTAGACAGAAGCGATAGGCGCGACAACTGTTTCGTGATGCATCCGGTCACAAGAAAACGCAATGCATGTTTTTGCTTTCGCCGGATGCGGCAAATAGGCAGACTTGCAGAACCATGCCGGAACGAGACAGATTTTTCCCATCGCCGGGTCCCAACTTCGAGCGCCGCGTGCCGGAAGGCGACACGCATGAGCGGCATGTCTGTTCGCAGTGCAACTACATCCACTATGCGAACCCAAAGATAGTGGTCGGATCGGTTGTGGTGCACGACGGACGCATCATGCTGTGCCGCCGCGCCATCGATCCGCGACGGAATTATTGGACGCTGCCAGCGGGTTATCTCGAAGAGCACGAAACGCCCGAGGATGGCGCGAGGCGCGAGGCGCGCGAGGAAGCCAATGCGGAGATCGCGATCGATGCGCTGCTCGCGGTCTATTCCGTGCCGCACATCAGCCAGGTGCAGCTGATGTATCGCGCGCAACTTGCCGCGCCGGAATTTGCTCCGGGTCCGGAAAGTCTCGAGGTGAAGCTATTCCAATGGAGCGAGATCCCGTGGAGCGAGCTTGCGTTCCCCAGCGTCAAATGGGCCTTGGACCATTGGCGGGAAAGCAAGGAATTAAAGGGGTTTAGCCCCTTCGCCAACGAAATCTGGCAGCCGCCTTCGCGCTAGTCCGCGGTGGCTTCGTCCTGCTCGATCTTGTGCTTGAGCACGAGCGGCGTCTGCGCGATCGCGTAGAGGAATGTCGCGGGCAGCGCGCCGAAGAGCTTGTAGCCGGCCCAGGCCTCCGCGGAGAAATTCCGCCACACGATCTCGTTGGCGATCGCCATGACGAGGAAGAAGATCGTCCAGCGCCAGGTGAGCGAGCGCCAGCCCGTCTCATCCAATTGAAAGGCGTGCTCGAACAGATATTTGATGAAGGTGCGCCCCGTCATCAGGCCGCCCGCGAGGATGGCGGCGAAAATGAGATAGATGATCGTAGGCTTGATCTTGATGAAGACGTCGTTGTGCAAATAAAGCGTCAATCCGCCGAACACAAAGACGATGATCGCCGTGATGGCGGGCATGGGCGAAAGCCGCCGCTCGCGCATGAAGCCCACCGAAAGCGATACGGCAACACCCGCCATGAACACGGCTGTCGCCGCGAAGATGTTCTTGGTCGCGGTCAAGACACCGAAGAACAGGATCAGCGGACCCAGGTCGAGAGCGAAGCGCAGCCCGTGCGAAAGTTTCCTGGTTGCACTCATTTCGCACCGGTCAGCGCATTGGCGAAGGCTTGCGCATCAAAGGGTTGGAGATCGTCCGCGCTTTCGCCGACGCCGATGAAGTGGATCGGCAGGCCGAACTTCTTCGCAAGCGCCACAAGAATGCCGCCCTTGGCCGTGCCGTCGAGCTTGGTCATCACAAGCCCGGTCAAGGGTACAGCGGCCCTGAAGGCGTCGACCTGCGAGATGGCGTTCTGTCCCGTGGTGGCGTCGAGCACCAGAAGCGTCGTGTGCGGTGCGGTGGCATCGAGTTTCTTCAGCACACGCACGATCTTCGCGAGTTCCGCCATGAGCCCGGCCTTGTTCTGCAGCCGCCCGGCGGTGTCGATGAGCACGACATCGGCGCCCGTGGCGCGCGCCCGCTCCACGGCGTCGAAGGCAAGCCCCGCCGCATCGCTGCCGGCTGGACGCGACACGACCTCTGCGCCCGCGCGCTTGCCCCAGACCTGGAGCTGCTCGATTGCTGCGGCGCGAAAGGTATCGCCGGCGGCCAGCAGCACGCTATGGCCGGAGTCGCTCAAGCGCTTGGCGATCTTGCCGATGGTGGTGGTCTTGCCCGTGCCGTTCACGCCGGCGATCAGCACGATGAAGGGTTTCTTGGCCTTGTCGACCGCAAAGGGTTTCTCGACCGGCTTCAACACCTTGCCGATCTCGGATGCCAGGTTCTGGCGGATTTCGCTTTCCGAAATCAGGCTGTCGAAGCGGTCCCTGGCGATGGCGCCGGAAATGCTGGCGGCGAGGCCGGCGCCCAGATCGGCACGGATCAGCGCCTCTTCCAGTTCCTTGATGGTCTCGGCGTCTAGTTTTCTATGGGTGAAGACGCCCGCGAGGTTGTCGCTCAGTCCGCCGGTGGAGCGCGACAGGCCCTCTTTGAGCCGCTCGAAGAAGGTTGGCGGCGGCGGCGCTTCACCGAAGGTTCTCATTGAATCTGTTCTGCAATGGCGTGCGATGCGGCGGCATGTGTGATGCGGACGCGGAGCATCGTGCCCTGTTCCACGGCAGCCGCGCATTGTGCGGACGCGAAACATGCCGTGCGGCCCACCCCGGATTTCTCGACCAGCACCGTCTGCTCGGTTCCGATCAGCCAGCGCAGGCGCGCGGCGAGCGCTTCCTCGCCTTTCTCGCGCAGGCGGCGTGCGCGGTCCTTGACCAGTGCGCGCTCGACCTGCGGCATGCGCGCGGCCGGCGTGCCCTTGCGCGGGCTGTACGGAAACACGTGCAGATAGGAAAGCCCGGCGTCATCTACCAAAGCGAGTGTGCTGGCGAACATTGCCTCGCTCTCGGTGGGAAAGCCCGCGATCAGATCGGCGCCGAACGCAGCCTCGGGACGGACGCGGCGCACCGCATCGCAGAACGCTATCGTGTCGGCGCGGGAGTGACGGCGCTTCATGCGCTTCAGGATCATGTCGTCGCCCGCCTGCGCAGAGAGATGGAAATGCGGCATCAGCCGCTCCTCGTCCGCAATGGCGCGCATCAGCGCGTCATCGGCCTCGATGGAGTCGATGGAAGACAGCCGCAGGCGCTTCAGCTCAGGCACCAGTTTCAGGAGCTTGCGCACCAGAGCGCCCAGCGTGGGTGTGCCCGGCAGATCGGCGCCGTAGGACGTGAGATCGACGCCCGTGAGCACGATCTCGGGAAATCCGGCTTCCACCAGACGCCGCGCTTCCGCGATCACTTCGCCCAAGCCCACGCTGCGGGAATTCCCGCGGCCATAGGGAATGATGCAGAAGGTGCAGCGATGATCGCAGCCGTTCTGCACCTGCAGAAAGGCGCGCGCGCGGCCTTCGAACGAGTCCACGAATTGCGCCGCGGTTTCCTTGACCGACATGATGTCGTTGACGCGCACGCGCTCCGCCGCGCCGATGAAATCCGCATAGGATGCGGCTTCGAGCTTTTCCTTGTTGCCTATAACCAGATCGACTTCCGGCATGGCGGCGAATGT
>DATIZS010000351.1:0-4660 GCA_035516955.1 Rhizomicrobium sp. | reverse complement strand
GGTTCCGCTCGCGCCGCCGGAATTGAAAGCGGTGCATCCGCTCGGCAAATCGCCGGTGATCACGGATGGCGACATCACCATCGCCGAATCCGGCGCCATCATCGAATATATCCTCGACAAATACGGCAATGGCCGGCTGAGGCCCGCGGCGGGCACGCGCGATCACGTCAAATATATCGAGTGGCTGCATTATGCCGAAGGTTCGGCGATGCTGCCCCTGCTCCTGCATCTCTATCTCGGATTCCTCGGCGATGCGGCCGCCGCGCTCAAGCCGCGCGTCGATGCGGAGATCCAAAGCAATCTCTCCTATATCAGGGATGCGCTCGCCGGCCGCGATTTCCTGGTGGGAAACGGTCTCAGCGGCGCCGATATCCAGATCGTCTTCGTGCTGGAGGCGGCGAATGCGAGCGGCTTCCTCGACACTCATCCGGTCCTGCGAACCTATCTCGAAGCGATGCAGGCGCGCCCCGCCTATAAGCGCGCGATCGAGAAGGGCGGGCCCTACGACCTCGGCGCCAACAGGCGGCGGAGCGGCTGAAAATAATTTTCCGCTGCCCCCTTGAACCGTGACGGTCCGATCCCTATTTCGGCTAAATCCCGACATGTGCGTTCTTCAAGACGCCCGGCCAAAACGCCGGCTTGCCGAGCCGAAGCTCGCGGCAAGCGAGCGATGGCCGGGGCGGGATCGACGCGCGCCTTTTTCGAAAAAGGCGAAAATCATGGGCGGGAGGAGTCTGTCCGAAACGAGGTGTGATTTTCATTTTCCTCTTTCGTCATCGCGCGGTTCGTCCGGGCGATGACGGAATGGAAGCATTTTCGAAAAACGCAAAAACGATGGGCGCCCGGACTCTGTCCGAATCGACCCGCAAATTTGAAATCGCGATGCGCGTTACGCCGCGAACCGGTCCTTCGCCTTGGCGAGCCGTCCTTCGGCCTTGACGTGGCTGGTTGCCTTGGCCAATCCGTAAAGCGGCATGTTGCCATAGACGCATTCGAATTTGCCGGGCTCGATCAGATAGGTCTCGTGCCAGATCCCGACCTTGCCGTCATAGCCGACGCGGCGGATGAATTCGCGCCAGGCCGGGAAATGTTCGCTGTTCTGCTCGTGCGCATAGGCCAGAAGATGATCGAAGCTCTTCCAGAACTGGATGCCCATGATTTCGCGCCAGCGGATATAGGTGGTGGAGGAAAGAAGCCCGGAATCGGGATCGTTTTCGAGCTCCTTCAGCATCCTGGGCATCGCCGCGGCGGTAAACGTCCAGCGCGCGAGATCGCGGAAGCGGTTGATGCGCATGCCGATGGCGAACATCACCACCGGTTTGTCGAGTTGCGCGGTGAAGCGGCCTTCGAAGACGTTCATAGCGAAATCCCCCAGACATATTTCAGGGCCCAAGCATAAGCGAAATAGACCGCGCCGGTAATGAGTGCGGCGATCGCAAGACTGATCCAGAAATTGATCCCGAAGCGCACGCCCAGGGGCAGAAGGAAGAGAAAGAGCATGCCCGGCGGCGTGAGGAGCAGCACGCCGTAGGAATAATCCGCGGCGCGGTGGGCGTCGTGCGTGTCGAGAAAAAGCCAGATGGTCGCGATGACGGTGGCGAGCGGCAGCGCGAAGAGAAGTGCCGCCAGATAGAGCGAGCGCTTGGCGAGCTCCGACATCGCCACGATGAACATCGCGGTCAGGCCCACCTTGACGAGATAGGAGATCATGCCTTGGCCGCGCTGCCCCAATAGTTGAATCCGGCGAAATGGGGCGTGCCCGGCAGATACATCGTCTCCATGTCGAGCACGCGAAAGCCCGCATCGCCGATCAGTTTGGGAATGGGCCGCGCGAGATGGCAGCCGCCGCCGATCTTCTTCCAGACGGGCGTGAGGCGTTCCTGCCAGCGCAGCACATTCGCGTCCGGCGCTTGGCCGTGCTCGCAGAAGAACATGCGCCCTTGCGCCTTCAAAACGCGGTGCATTTCCGAGAGCGCCTTCGTGACATCGGCAATGGTGCACATCGTATAGGTGATGAGGATGGTGTCGGCTTCTTCGTCTGCGAGCGGGATCTGTTCGCCCGGCAGATCGAGGAATTCGATGTCGAGCGGCGAACCGGCGATGCGTTCGGCGGCGCGCTTGCGCATGTCGGTGGAGGGTTCCAGCGCCCAGAGATGGCTCACTTTCGACGCATCGTAGAACGGCAGATTGTGGCCCGCGCCGAAACCGATTTCGAGCACGCGGCGTTCCGCGCGCGGCACCACCTTTTTCCGCTGATAGCTGATCGGCTTGGTGCCCATCGCCGCCGAAAGTAGCGGCGGCAGCAGATGTTTTTCGTAGAAGCCCATGGCGTCTCTCGCGAGTCTTGCTTTGGCCGGAGCTATAGCATGCTTCGTCACTGGCCGGAAAAATCGTAGCAGGGCAGCCCCAAATTCGAATTCATCTCGCCGAGCTTGCATTGATGCTCGATGGGAACGGCCGGCGTCTTGCGCTCCTTGACGACGATGTCGAATTGCGAAGGCTTGGCGGGCGGCAGCACCGGCGGCTTCTCGCGCATGGCGGCGGGCAGGTCCCATTCGTCGGCCAGGCAATGCGCCCATTCGCGCGAGGAGAGCTGTTCGTAATAGGCGCCGCTGCAATTGTAGAGATAGCGGCCGAGCGCGCGCAGGCCGTTGTAATTGGTCTCCGGCGGGGGCGGCGGCGGGGTGAGCAGCGGAATATAGATCGGATGGGTGCCGCGGGCGGGCGGCGGAATCGCCTGCTTTTTCTTTTCCGGCAGTTTCGGCCTTGGAAAGAAGATCTCGATGGGGATTTCGCGCAAGACCGGCGGGCCCAGCGAAATCGACGTGATCCTGATCAGCGCGAAGATCAGGATGAGATGGAAAAGAACGACGGCGCTAGCTGCGATCGCTCGGCGCGCGGACAGGCGTGCGAACATCCACTCTCCAACACCTGCCCCCTCGCCCGATTCGATACGAAATCAAGCGGCTCCGCAATCGGCCTATTCGGGCGCCACCGTTACTTTAATGCCATCGAGCTCGGGCGCGCAGGTGATCTGGCAGGACAGCCGCGAATTGGGCTCGACGGCCAGCGCCATGTCCAGCATGTCGATTTCGGCGTCGGAAGGGGCTTTGAGCTTCTCGTACCAGCCCTCTTCCACATAGACGTGACAGGTGGCGCAGGCGCACGCCCCTCCGCATTCGGCGACGATGGGTAGGCCCGCATCGCGCAGGATTTCCATGACGCTCCAGCCGTCGCGGCCTTCGAGCGTATGCACTTCGCCTTTGCGGTCGGTGGCGATGATTTTCATGCGGCTATTTCTTCCTTCGTCATCGCCCGGCTTGCTTGCCCCGCCGAAGCTGAAAGCGTAGGCGGGTCCGGGCTGAACAATTCGCGGGTGATGACGGCGTGGGTGAAATCGCGAACCGCATCAAGCGACTCCCAACTTCTTTTGCAGCGAAGACGAAGACGTCGTGTATTGGAAGCGCAGCTTCTCATTGGGGCGGCAAATATGGAAGGCGGCCTGCGCCATCAGCGCCGCTTCGTGGAAGCCGCACAGGATCAGCTTCAGCTTGCCGGGATAGGTGTTGATGTCGCCGATGGCGAAGATGCCCGGCGTCATGCTTTCGAATTTCGCCGTGTCCACGGGCACGAGGTTTTCGTGCAGGTTCAGGCCGAAATCCGCGATGGGCCCGAGCTTCATCGTCAGGCCGAAGAAGGGCAGGAACGTATCGCAGGCAAGATGCGATTCCGATTTGTCGGCCAGCGCCAGCGTGACCGCTTCGAGCTGGCCATGCGCGCCATGCAGCGCCTTCACGCTCGCGACCTGGAATTTGATTCTGCCCTCCTCGGCCAGCGCGCGCATCTGGTTGACGCTGTGCTGGTTGGCGCGGAAGCCGTCGCGGTGATGCACCAGCGTCAGCGAATTCGCGATCGGCGCCAGATTGAGCGTCCAGTCGAGCGCGGAATCGCCGCCGCCGGCGATCAGGATGTTCTTGCCGCGGAAATTCTCCATTTTGCGCACGGCGTAGAACACCGATTTGTTTTCGTAAGCCTCGATGCCGGCGATGGGCGGGCGCTTGGGAACGAAGCTTCCGCCGCCGGCCGCGATCACGATCACGGGCGCGATCAGTTCGACGTCATTGTCGGTCGAAAGCTTCCAGCGACCGTCGGGAAGTTTTTGCAAGCTCGTCGCCATCTGGCTCAGATGGAACGTCGCGCCGAACGGCTTGATCTGTTCCATCAATTTGTCGGTCAGTTCCTGACCCGTCACGATGGGCAGCCCCGGAATGTCGTAGATCGGCTTTTCCGGATAAAGCTCGGTGCATTGGCCGCCCGGCCGGTCGAGGATGTCCACCAGATGGGCCTTCAAATCGAGCAGCCCGAGTTCGAACACCGCGAACAGCCCAATCGGGCCCGCGCCCACAATCACCACATCGGTTTCCACGGCCATTTCACATTCTCGTTAGTGTATGAATTTCTAAACCTGCGACCTTATATGTAGAAATAGGCACCGCGGCAATGTGGTCAATGGGAATCCGCGAAAAAGCCGCAACATCTTTGGGCGAACCTCCTGGGCCTGCCGCCATGAAACCCGCTCTCTGCCGCTCCATGACCGACATCCGCCACGAGATCGACCGGGTGGACCGCGCCCTCGTCGGCCTCATGGCGGAGCGGCAGG
>DATIZS010000350.1:0-5333 GCA_035516955.1 Rhizomicrobium sp. | reverse complement strand
TTTTCATGGCGCGTTCACGCCACCAGCACCTTCGCAGCACTCTCCGGCAATTCATCGCCGAAGGCGCGCTGATAGAATTCGGCCACGCTCGCGCGTTCGAGCTCGTCGCATTTGTTGAGGAAGGTGAGGCGGAAGGCGAAGCCGATATCGTTGAAGATCTCCGCATTCTCCGCCCAGGTAATCACCGTGCGCGGGCTCATCACGGTCGAAAGATCGCCGTTGATGAAGGCGTTGCGCGTCATATCGGCCACGCGCACCATGGCGGAAATCGTCTTCCTGCCTTCGGCCGTGTTGTAGCCCGGCGTCTTGGCGAGAACGATATTCACTTCGGCGTCGTGCGGCAGGTAATTCAGCGTCGCCACGATGTTCCAGCGGTCCATCTGGCCCTGATTGATCTGCTGCGTGCCGTGATAGAGGCCCGTCGTATCGCCCAGCCCGATCGTGTTGGTGGTGGCGAAGAGGCGGAACGCGGAATGGGGACGGATCACGCGGTTCTGATCGAGCAGCGTGAGCCTGCCCTGCACTTCGAGCACGCGCTGGATCACGAACATCACATCGGGCCGGCCGGCATCGTATTCGTCGAAGACGAGCGCCACCGGATGCTGCAGGCACCAGGGCAACAAGCCCTCGCGGAATTCGGTGACCTGCAATCCCTCCTTGATGACGATCGCGTCCTTGCCGATCAGATCGATGCGGCTGATGTGGCTGTCGAGATTGATGCGGATGCAGGGCCAGTTGAGGCGGCTCGCGACCTGTTCGATGTGCGTCGATTTTCCGGTGCCGTGATAGCCCTGGATCATGACGCGGCGGTTGAAGGCGAAGCCCGCGAGGATGGCAAGCGTCGTCTCGCGGTCGAAGCGGTAGGCGCTGTCGCGCTCGGGCACATATTCGTTCGCCTTGGAAAAGGCGGGCACCTTCATCTTCGTGTCGAAACCGAACGCGCTCTTCACGTCCACTTGCGTGTCCGGCACGGACGCGGGATCGAGGCCTCTGGACTCAGCAGTCATCACCAATATTCCGGATTAACGGCGCCGCACTCAGCGGCAGGCCGGAGCTTTTGGGAAGAGCAGGGCGCTGGCGCCACCTAGGTCAGGCCGGCCGCCCTTAAGACGCCATAGGCCTTGATAACCTGCTTCAGACGCTCCTCGGCGCCCCGATCGCCGCCATTGGCATCGGGATGGAACCGCTTTACCAGTTCCTTATACCGCGCCTTGATCTCCTGCAAGGTGGCACCAGCGTCAAGATTGAGCGTTTCCAGCGCGATCAATTGCGGACGGGTGAGGCGGCGTTCGGGCCGACGCGGGCGCGGCTTTTCGTCGACATCGGGGAAAACGCCGAAGTTGTCGTCATATTCCGGCCCGCCATGTCCGTCGCGCATGCGAGCGCTGCGCTTTCCGAGCGGCCAGGTGGGGCGGTGGCCGACCACGGCGTCGACCTGGAAAGCCGCGATCTCGTCGTCGCTCATGCCGCGGAAATAATCCCACGCTTCGTTATGGGCGCGGGCGTGTTCGAGGCAGAACCAGAGATGCTTGTCGAGATTGTCCCGGTCCTTCGGCACGCGATGGGTGCCGGGATTGGGGCAATCGGGGCGCGCGCAACCGCGCGGAGACGCCTTTACGGCGCCCTGGCGGATGCGGATATCCTTCTTGTAACGCCCGCGGGGCTCAGCCTGAACCATGCGACAATTATGGGGTGTAACCCTGAAAAAACAAGAAAACGAATTGCTTGACAGCGCACCGGCGCATGGCGGAGTTAAGCTTATGCGCGTCGCCCGAAGCATCGAGGAAAAACTCGCCGCCGCTTTCGCGCCCGAAGAGCTTCTGGTCGAAGACGAAAGCGCCAAACATGCGGGCCATTCGGGCGCGCGACCGGAAGGCGAAACGCATTTCCGCGTGCGCATCGTTTCGGAGACGTTCCGGGGATTGTCGCGCCTCGAACGCCAGCGGCGCGTTCACGCAGCACTCGCCGAAGAACTGAAATCGCGCGTGCACGCGCTTTCGCTCGTCACGCTGACGCCGGATGAAGCTCGCTAAAAAAATACTGTCATGGCCCGCGAATGCGGGCCACCCAGTTCTCGCTTCTCGCATGGTGCAGAACCAAACTGGGCGGCCCGCTGTTGCGGGCCGTGACAATTTTATAGTTCAGCAACCGCCTTCACCGGCGGCGTGACGCGGATGGCGGTGATCTGGTTTCGCTGCTTGCGCAGGATCTCGAATTTGTAGCCGTGGAAGGCGAAGCGCTGGCCCGGTTCGGGAATGGTGCGCGCTTCGTGGATGACGAGGCCCGCGATCGTCGTCGCTTCCTCGTCGGGCAGGCTCCAGTCGAGCGCGCGGTTGATGTCGCGGATGGGCACGGTGCCGTCGATGTTGAAGCTGCCGTCGGGTTGCGGGCGAATGCCGGGGCGCGTGCTGCGCTCCCATTCCGACACATTGCCGAACACTTCGTCGATGATGTCTTCCAGCGTCACGAGCCCCTGCAGCGCGCCATATTCGTCGACGACCAGCGCGAAATGGGTGCGCCGCTCGCGGAAGGCGTGAAGCTGGTCCTCGAGCGTGGTGGTGTCAGGCACGAACCAGGGCGGTTCCATCAGCGACAAAATGTCGAAGCTGGAAGGCGCCGTGCGGTTCTTCAGGAATTCGCGCACCACGGCCTTGGTGTGCAGCACGCCGATGATATTGTCGGGCGTCTCGCGCCACACCGGCACGCGGGTGTGGTTGGCGGCGAGCAGCGCCTCGAACAGTTCCTCCGGTTTCTGATCGGCGTCGATGGCGGCCATGCTCTTGCGGTGGATGGCGACGTCGCCGAGCGTGAGCTCGCGCAGATCGAGCACGCCGCCCAGCATGTCGCGCGGCTCGCGGCCCATGCCGCCTTCGATGTGATGCAGCGCGATCGTGCCGCGCAATTCCTCATGCGGTTCGAGCAGCGGCGTCACGCCTTCCTGGCGCACGCCGAACAGTTCGAGCAGCCACCACACCATCGTTTGCACCCCGCGCACGATGGGCGAGAGCACCGCCACGAAAAAACTGAGCAGCCACGCCACCGACAGCGCGAAGCGATCGGTGCGCGCGATGGCGAGCGTCTTGGGCAGCACTTCGGCGAACACCAGCACCAGGACGGTCATGCCGAGCGTCGTGATCGCCACGACGTTCTCGCCATAGCGCGCTTCGAGCGCCGAGGTCGCGAGCGAAGACACAAGGATGTTGATGAAGGTGTTGCCGAGCAGGATCGCGCCGATGACGTTTTCGCGCTCGCCGACGAGCCGGTTGACGAGCCGCGCGGCATGCGAGCCTTCCTTTTCGAGCGTGTGCATCCGGGCGCGCGAGACCGCGGTGATCGCCGTCTCCGAGCCAGAGAAGAAACCGGAGAACCCGATCAGCACGACGATGGTGACGAGGGTGAGGATGAGTGCGGTGTCCATGGCGGGAACCTCTGTCGGCAGCGCAAAGATAGCGGGTTTTCACGTTGAAATAACAAGATTGTCATCCCGGCCGAGCATCGCGAGAGCCGGGACCCACCGGGATGCTTCTCCGTGGGTACCGGATAATGCGCTGACGCGCATTTCCGGGATGACAATTATTGAAGTATTGCCTTCACCGCCTCCAGCGGCACGTCGCGCGTGACGAAAGCGCGGCCGAGCCCGCGCACGAGCACGAAAGCGAGCTTTCCGTCCGCCACTTTCTTGTCGTGCATCATGTGGCCGATGAGGGTTTGCGCATCGGGCCGTGGGCCGGGAATATCGGCGATGGAAGAGGGCAGTCCGACGGATTTCAGATGTTTTTCGATTCGTGCCGTGTCGGAAGCCGGCGACAATCCCAGCTTCTCGGATAGCCGGAACGCCAGCACCATGCCGATGGCGACGCCTTCGCCATGGATGAGGCGATTCGAATATCCCGTTGCCGCTTCCAGCGCATGGCCGAAGGTGTGGCCGAGATTGAGGAGCGCCCGCTCCCCCGATTCGCGCTCGTCGCGCGCCACGATCGCGGCCTTCATTTCGCAGGAATGCGCCACGGCATATTCGAGCGATCCCGCTTCGCCCGAAAGTGCCGCGCCCGCATTTTCCTCGAGCCAGGAGAAGAAATCGGCATCGCCGAGCGCGCCGTATTTCGCCACTTCCGCATAGCCCGCCAGCAATTCGCGCTTGGGCAGCGTCGCAAGCACGCCGATATCGGCGATCACGATCCGCGGCTGGTGGAAGAGGCCGATCAGGTTTTTTCCTTCCGCCGTGTTGATCGCGGTTTTTCCGCCCACGGAGGAATCCACTTGCGCCAGAAGCGTGGTGGGGATTTGCGCGAAATCGACGCCGCGTTTGAGCACACCGCTGGCGAACCCTGCGAGATCGCCGATCACGCCGCCGCCCAGCGCCACCACAAACCCGCCGCGATCCACGCCGCTCTTCAGAAGCGCACTCGAAAGTCTTTCGAGGCCGGCAAAACTTTTCGTCTGTTCGCCGGCTTCCAGAATGACCGGCTTCGCGTCGATGGCGCTTCGGCGCAGCGAATCCAAAACGATTTCGAGATGCAGCTTCGCGACATTGGCATCCGTCACCACGGGCACGGGCCCGCGGGCAAGCGGCTTCAGCAGCGAACCGCTCAAACCCAAAAGCCCCGAGCCCACATGGATGGGATAGGAACGCGCGCCCAGCGAAACCGTGATCTCGCTCATAGTCCGTCCACCAGATCGCGGTCTTTCAGCGCCTCGACGATCTTGTCGACCATCGCGCCATGCGGCCCGTTCTCGCTTTCCACGATGAGATCGGCTTCGCCATAGATCGGCTCGCGCGTTTCGAGCAATTTCTCCATCACTTCACGGGGATCGCGGTCGCGCAGGAGCGGGCGCGAATCGCGCCGTCCCACGCGCGTGAGCAGAACGTCCACCGGCACCTTGATCCATACCGAGATCGCCGTGTCGCGGATCTTCGCCCGTGTCTCGGGATCGATGAAGGCGCCGCCGCCCGTCGCCAGCACATGGGGCGGCTGGGAAAGCAGCCGCGCGACGATCTTGCGCTCGCCGTCGCGGAAGGCGGCTTCGCCGTAACGGTCGAAGATCTCGCTGATGGAGCAGCCGGCCGCTTCTTCGATTTCCGCATCGGCATCGTGGAAGGGCACACCCAGCTTGGCCGCCAGCCTGCGGCCGACCGAGCTCTTGCCCGCGCCCATCATGCCCACCAATGCCACCGTCTTCTTCAACATCTTGCCCCCCGCTTACACATTCTAACCATAAGTCACCAGCGGGACTTGCGGCCAAGGCACACTTTCCGCCACAAATTGCTGCTAGTGTCGCGGTTCCGAAGTTCGCCCAGAGCCTGATATCGGGCACGTGGCGAACTTCGGAAC
>DATIZS010000349.1:0-12425 GCA_035516955.1 Rhizomicrobium sp. | reverse complement strand
GTCAGCCTCGCTTACGCGCCGAAATCGGCCTGTCGCGCCAACGGCACCTGGGTGATGAACCGCAAGACCGAAGCCGCGATCCGCAAATTCAAGGATACGAACCACGGCTATATCTGGCAGCCGGGATCGGCGGCGGGCCAGCCCGCGACGCTGCTCGGTTATCCGGTGGCGGAAGCGGAAGACATGCCGGACATCGCGTCGAATTCCTATTCGATCGCGTTCGGCGATTTCGCGCGCGGCTATCTGGTGGTGGACCGCGTCGGCATCCGCGTGCTGCGCGATCCGTATTCGTCGAAGCCTTACGTGCTGTTCTACACGACGAAACGCGTCGGCGGCGGCGTGCAGAACTACGAAGCCATCAAGCTGATGAAGTTCGCGGCTTCCTAATAACCTGTCATCCCGGCCAAGCGACCCCGCACTTTTTGCGGGGGAGCGCGAGCCGGGACCCATCGAGAAGCTTCTCCGTGGGTCCCGGCTCTCGCTTCGCTCGGCCGGGATGACAATTATTTTTTTGCGAAAGCAATTCCATGCCCCTCGAACTCGTAACACCGCCGGCGGCCGAGCCGGTGACGCTTTCGGATGCGAAATTGCATCTGAAAGTGGACACCGGCGACGACGACGCGCTCATCACCTCGCTGATCGCGGCGGCGCGGGCGCGCGCGGAATGGCACACCGGCCGCGCCTTCATCACGCAGAGCTGGCGTCTGTGGCTCGATGGCTGGCCCGGCGCGCGCGGCGATGGCGGCCTGCCGCCCGCGCTGTCGGCCACGCCGCCCGTGCCGATCTCCATTCCGCTGCCGCCGCTCGCCAGCGTGGATTCGATCACGACCTATGCGATGGACGACAGCGCGACCGTGATGGACACATCGATGTACCAGGCCGACACGGCATCCGCGCCCGGCCGCATCGCGCTGAAAGTGGGCGTCGCGCCGCCGGTGAATCTGCGCAGCCTGAACGCCATCGCGATCGCGTTCACCGCCGGTTATGGCGCGAGCGCGAGCGACGTGCCCGATGCGATTCTGCGCGCGATCCTGATGATCGTGGCCGATCTTTACGCCAATCGCGGCGATGCGGGCGTCGAAACCAGCGCCGCCGCGCTCGCGACACTGGCGCCTTACAGGATCCTGAACCTGTGATCGGCGAACTCGATCAACGCGCGGACATCCAAGCGCGCACGCTGACCCCCGACGGCGGCGGCGGTTACAGCGAAAGCTGGGACGTGATCGCGACCGTCTGGGTGTCGATCGCGCCGTCTTCCGGCGGCGGCGTGTTCGGGCCGGATCAAACGGAATCGCGCGTGCGTCACAAGATCACGCTCCGGCGCAACAGCACCGTCGCGGCCGGCCAACGCGTCATCGTGGGCGCGCGCACCTTCCGCATCCATGCGCTGCTCGACGAAGGCGGACGGGCAACTCTGATGACTCTGCTTTGCGAGGAATTGCCATGAGCGCGAGCTGGGCTTTGCAGCAGGCGGTGTTCGCCACGCTCTCCAACGATAGCGGCGTGCAGGCGCTGCTCGGCGCCACACCGCGCATCTATGATGCGGTGCCGCGCGAGTCCGCGTTTCCCTATGCCGTCATCGGCGACGGAACCGAATCCGACTGGAGCACGGCGACCGAAAGCGGCAGCGAACATCAGCTCGCGATCCACGTCTGGTCGCGCGCGCCCGGCCACATGGAAGCGAAGGAGATCGCGGACGCGATCCGCGACGCGCTGGACGGAGCCTCGCTTTCCATCACCGGCCAGACGCTGATCGGCATCCGCTATCTCGATACCGATCACGCGCGCGAGAGCGACGGCGAAACCTATCGCGCATCGTTGCGCTTCCGCGCGGTGCTCGAACCCACTTAAGGAGAAAACCATGTCAGCCCAGAAAGGCAAAGACCTGCTCATCAAGATCGGCGACGGCGGCTCGCCGGAAACCTTCGCGACCGTCGCGGGATTGCGCGCCACGACGCTCGCCTTCAATGCGCAGAGCGTGGACATCACCAGCGCCGATTCCACCGATCAATGGCGCGAGATCCTGGCGGGCGGCGGCGTGAAATCGGCGACCGTCACCGGCTCCGGCGTGTTCAAGGACGCGGCGAGCGATGAATCGATCCGCTCCGCCTTCTTCAACGCGACGACGCCGAACTGGCAGATCGTGATCCCGAGTTTCGGAACCGTGCAGGGCGCGTTCAAGGTCAATTCGCTGCAATATGAAGGGCCCTATGACGGCGAGCTGAAACTCAATCTCTCGCTCGCCTCCGCCGGCGCGCTCAGCTTTACGCCGGCCTGACGCCATGGCCAATCGCATACGCGGCGAAGCCACGCTGAACGCGGGCGGGCGCGAATACCGCTTGCTGCTCACGCTCGGCGCGCTCGCCGAAATCGAAGACGGGCTCGGGCTCGACGATCTGTCGCAAGTTGCGTCGCGTCTCGCGCGCGTCCGCGCGGCCGATCTCGCCATCGTCGCGGCGGCGTTGCTGCGCGGCGGCGGGCATGAAGTTTGTCCCGCCGATGTGTTGCGGCTTCCGTGCGAGCTCGGCGCGCTCGTCGACGCCGTGAAAGGCGCATTCAATGGCGCAAGCGGGGAGGGCGATGGCGAAGCGCGCCCTTTCCCTGGAGCGCCGTGCTGGAACTCGGATTAGGGCGCATGCGGATTCCGCCGAAGATTTTCTGGGCGATGTCGCTCGTGGAATGGCGCGCCGCGATCGCGCGCCCGCGCAGGCCCGCGCCGCTCGCCCGCGCCGAATTCGAAGCGCTGATGCGCGCCCATCCCGACAGGTGATTCATGGCAAGCGATACGATTTCGTTGAACGCAGACATTTCGCCGCTGAACCAGAGCCTCGATGCCGCGGCGAAATCGCTCTCCGATTTCGCGAGCGGGCCGGTGGCCGATGCGAACAAGGCCATCGAGGACGCGGTGACGAAAAGCTTCGGCGCGGTGGCGAACACCATCGCGAGCGCGGCGACTTCCGGCAAAACCTCGATGAGCCAGATGGTCGACGCCATCATCGCCGATCTCGAACGCGTGGCGCTGAAGGATTTCGTGCTGCAGCCCATCGAGAATGCGGTGTCGTCCTTCGCGAGCTCGATCTTTTCGGGCGCGCGCGCGGCGGGCGGGCCGGTGCAGGAAGGCTCGGCCTATCTGGTGGGCGAGCAGGGCCCCGAATTGTTCGTGCCCAATGCGAGCGGCTCGATCGTGCCGAACGGTGCCGCGGCGCCGTCGCGCCCGCAGATCGTGCTCAATGTGCAGGCGCGCGATGCGCAGAGCTTCCTGCAATCGGAATCGCAGCTTGCGGCGATGATGAGCCGCGCTTTGGCGCGCGGGCAAAGGAATATGTGATGGGGAATATGTGAGATGAGTTTCCACGAAATCCGATTCCCAACCGCCATCTCGTTCCATTCGAGCGGCGGGCCCGCGCGCAAGACGGAAATCGTCACGCTCGGTTCCGGCTTCGAAGAGCGCAATGCGGTGTGGGCCAATTCGCGGCGCAGATACGATGTCGGTTATGGCGTGAAGACGCTGGACGACGTTCACACCGTCATCGCGTTTTTCGAAGCGCGCTTGGCGCGGCTTTACGGTTTCCGGCTGAAGGATTTTTCCGATTACAAATCCTGTTCGCCGAACGCCGACATCACGCCGCTCGATCAGGCGATCGGCACGGGCGATGGCGCGGCGGCGACATTCCAGCTCGCGAAGACCTACACGTCCGGGTCGGCGAGCTGGCAGCGCCTCGTCAAGAAACCCGTGAGCGCGACGACGCGCATCGCCTTCAACGGCACCGAACAATTGAGCGGATTTTCGGTCGATACCACGACCGGTATCGTGACCTTCACCGCGGCGCCGGGCGCGGGCGTCGCCATCACCGCGGGCTTCGAATTCGATACGCCCGTGCGGTTCGACAGCGACCAGCTTTCCATCAATCTCGCGGATTTCGCGGCGGGCGAGATTCCGAGCGTCCCCATCGTGGAGATCGCGCTGTGAAGACGCTTCCCGCCGGACTGCAGGATCATCTCGATTCCGGCACAACCACCTTGTGCTGGTGCTGGAAGATCACGCGCGCCGATTCCGCCGTGCAGGGCTTCACCGATCACGATGTGGATGTCGCCTTCGACGGCGTGACCTATGAAGCGGCCTCCGGCTTCACCGCGAGCGAGGTTCAATCGCTGCTGGGCCTCGCCATCGACAATCTGACCGCGATGGGCGCTCTCTCGTCTTCCACGATCAACGAATCCGATCTGGCGGCCGGGCTCTACGACAACGCGGCAATAGAAATCTGGCGCGTCAACTGGTCCTCGCCCGATCAGCGCGTGCTGATGCGCAAGGGAAATCTCGGCGAGGTTCAGCGCGGCAAGATCGCGTTCCAGGCGGAAGTGCGCGGCCTCGCGCATATCCTGAACCAGCCGGTGGGGCGCGCTTACGGCTATTCCTGCGACGCCGATCTCGGCGATGCGCGCTGCACGGTCAATCTCTCCGATCCGTCGTTCAACGGCAGCGGCGCGATCGCGGCCATCCTCGATCAGCGGCGTTTCACCGTGTCGGGGCTGGGCAGCTTCGCCGATGGCTGGTTCGCGGGCGGCAAGCTCGCCTGGACGAGCGGCGCAAACAATGCGCGCGCCATGGAAATCAAGCGCCATGGATTGTCCGCCAGCGTCGTCACGCTCGAACTCTGGCAAGAGATGAGCGAAGACATAAATGTCGGCGATACGTTTGCGATCACCGCCGGATGCGACAAGCAATTCGCCACCTGCAAAGCGAAATTCGCCAACGCCGTGAATTTCCGAGGCTTCCCCTACATGCCGGGCAACGACGCGGTGATCGCGATGCCGCGCCAATCCCAACCGCTCGACGGCAAAAGCCGCTATGGCAATTGACGCACGCGACATCGTCACCGCCGCGCGCGGCTGGATCGGCACGCCCTATCGCCATCAGGCGAGCGTGAAAGGCGCGGGCACCGATTGCCTTGGGCTGTTGCGCGGGATTTGGCGCGAGCTTTACGGCGAAGAACCCGAATCCGTCCCGCCCTATTCGCAAGACTGGGCCGAAACCACCAACCAGGAGACACTCCATGCTGCACTTCATCGTCACCTTCGCGAAATTCCTCTGGGCGAAATTGAAGCCGGCGATATCGCGCTGTTTCGCATGGGCGCGCGCGCGCCTGCAAAGCATTGCGGCGTCGTTGGAGAAAAAGACGGGCGCCTGACGCTCATCCACGCGCGCGCCAACAAGCGCGTCAGCGAAGAACCGTTCTCGCTGTTCTGGCGGCGCAAGCTCGCCTTCGCATTCCGGATCTGAACCATGGCGTCGTTGGTATTGGGTGCGGCGGGCGAAGCGATCGGCGCTTCCATCGGCGGCACGATTCTGGGCGTAAGTGCTGCCACCATCGGCGGCATGGTGGGCGCGCTCGCCGGCCAGTTCATCGACAACGCGCTGTTGCCGGGCACTGAGATCGCGCGCCAGGGCCCGCGCCTCACCGATATCAACATCCAGGCTTCCACCGAAGGCGCGCCGATCCCGCGCGTGTTCGGGCGCATGCGCGTGGCGGGGCAATTGATCTGGGCGACGAACTTCCTCGAAACTGCGGTCGTCACGAAACAAACCTCCGGCGGCGGCAAAGGCGGCCCGAAGACGACGATCACCGAAACCGATTACACCTATTCGATTTCGTTCGCGGTGGCGCTGGCGGCGGGCGAGGTGACGAAGATCGGGCGCGTCTGGGCCGACGGCGCGGCGATCGACATTTCGCAATTCACCACGCGCTTCTATTCCGGCAGCGAAACGCAAAGCGAAGACGCGCTGATCCAGGAGATCGAAGGCGCGGGCAACACGCCCGCCTATCGCGGACTTTCCTATATCGTGTTCGAGGACATGCCGCTCGCCCAATTCGGCAACCGCATTCCGCAATTGCAGTTCGAGATCATCCGCGCGCTCGCGAGCGCAAATCCCGATGCACTGGAAAACAAACTGGCGGGCGTGGCGCTCATCCCCGGCGCGGGCGAATTCGTTTATGCGACCGATGTGGTGACGAGCGACGACGGCAAGGGAAACACCGTCGTTCTCAACGCCGCCAATTCGAACGGCGAAGCGGATATCTCCGCCTCGCTCGACGAGCTTCAGGCGCTGGCGCCGAATATGGGCGCGGTGTCGCTGGTCGCTGGCTGGTTCGCGGGCGATCTGCGCTGCGATCACACGCTCATCAAACCGGGCGTCGAATATATCGATGGCGGAACGGGCGAGGTGGAGCAGACTTATCCGCAAAGCTGGAGCGTGAACGGCATCGACCGCGCCTCCGCCTATCTCGTGAGCCAGATCGGCGGGCGCGCGGCCTATGGCGGGACGCCGTCGGATGCATCGATCGTGCAGGCGATTGCGGATCTGAAAGCGCGCGGGCTCGCGATCCTCTTCAACCCGTTCCTGTTCCTGGATATCGCGAGCGGCAATGCGCTCAGCGATCCTTATACGGGCGCGGGCACGCAACCGGCCTATCCCTGGCGCGGACGCATCACCTGCGATCCCGCGCCGGGCGTGAGCGGTACGCCGGATAAAACAGCCGCGGCGGCGACGCAGGTGAACGCGTTCTTCGGCAGCGCCGCGGTGGGCGATTTCACGGTGAGCGGCACGAGCGTGTCGTGGAGCGGCGGCACCGACTGGGGCTATCGCCGCATGATATTGCATTACGCGCATCTTTGCGCGGCGGCGGGCGGCGTGGATGCGTTCCTGATCGGTTCGGAATTCGTGGCGCTCAATCATGTGCGCGACAGCGCCACGACTTATCCATGCGTCGCGGCGCTGAAAACGCTGGCCGCCGACGTACGCAGCATTTTGGGCAGCGGCACGAAGATCGGTTATGCCGCCGACTGGAGCGAATACAACAATCACCAGACGGGTGATGCGCCCGGCGAAGTGTTGTTCCATCTCGATGCGCTGTGGAGCGATTCCAATATCGATTTCATCGGCATCGACAATTACATGAAGCTCGCCGATTGGCGCGACGGCACTGCGCATCTCGATTACAATGCGAACGGGCCGGCCAACATCTACGATCCGGATTATCTCGCCGGCAACATCAAGGCCGGCGAGGATTACGACTGGTATTATGCCGATCAAGCCGCGCGCGACGCGCAGACGCGCACCACGATCAGCGACGGCGCGTATGGCAAACCGTGGGTGTTCCGCGCGAAAGATATCTGGAACTGGTGGAGCAATGCGCATTACGACCGGCCGGGCGGCGTGGAAAGCGGTTCGCCGACAAGTTGGACGGCGCAGGGAAAGCCGATCTGGTTCACGGAATTGGGATGCCCCGCGGCCGACAAGGGCGCGAACGAGCCGAATGTCTTCGTCGATGCGAAGTCTTCGGAAAGCGCGCTGCCCTATTATTCCAACGGCCAGCGCGACGATCTCATCCAGCGCCGCTTCCTCGAAGCGCATCTGAATTTCTGGGCGAATGCCTCGAACAATCCGACATCGACGGTCTATTCCGCGCCGATGGTGGATATTTCGCGCATCTTCGTCTGGTGCTGGGATGCGCGGCCGTTTCCGTTCTTCCCGGCGCGTTCCGATCTCTGGGGCGACGCGGCGGATTACCGGCTCGGCCATTGGCTGAACGGGCGGCTGGGCGCGGTGCAGCTTCCCGATCTTATCGGCGAATTGTGCGGCGATGCGAATTTCAGCGATTACGATTCGTCGAATCTCACCGGCATCGTCACCGGCTTTGCCGTGACCGACACGATGAGCCCGCGCGATGCCATCGCGCCGCTGGCGGCCGCCTTCCAGTTCGACAGCGTGGAGAGCGAAGGCGAAATCGAATTCGTCATGCGCGGGCGGCCCACCGCCACGTCGCTCGACGAAAGCGATCTGGTGCCGGCGGGCGACGATTTCGGATTCACCTTCACCCGCGCGCAGGAGACCGATCTGCCGCAAGCGAGCCGCATCGCTTACATCGATGCCGATGCCGATTACCGCCAGGCCGTCGCCGAAGCGCGGCGATTGGTGGGCGGCTCGAACCGCGTGGCGAATTCCAGTTTGCCGCTGGTGCTCGATCAAGGGCTCGCCATCGGCATCGGCCAGCGCTTGCTGCAGGACGCCTGGGCGATGCGCGAGACGGCGGCGTTTTCGCTGGCGCCATCGCGGATCGCGCTCGATCCCGCGGACGAAGTTTCGCTCGACGCCGGCGGGCGCACGCATCGTTTGCGTCTCACAGAGATCGACGATGCCGGCCAGCGGAAGATGCAGGCCGTGACGACCGATCCCTCGATCTATGAAGCGATCACCGGCCCGTCGCGCGCGCCGAACGCGGCGGCATCGCTTGCGCAAGCGGGCCGCGCATTGGTCGCGTTCATGGATCTGCCGCTGCTCGGCGCCGATCAGAACGCCTGGGACCCGTTCGCCGCGGCGTTCGCGAGCCCGTGGCCCGGCGCCGTCGCGGTGTTCCGTAGCGCCAGCGATTCCAATTTCACGCTCGATGCGCTGCTCGCGAAACCCGCCACCATCGGCGAAGCCACGGCGGATTTCTATTCCGGCCCGCTGTGGCGCTGGGACAATGTGAATGCGCTTTCGATCAAACTCTACAACGGCGCGCTGTCCTCGCTCGACGATCTTTCGGTACTCGGCGGCGCCAATGTGATCGCGGTCGAGAATGCGGACGGCGGGTGGGAAGTGCTGCAATTCGCCAATGCCACGCTCACCGGCACGAACGCCTACACGCTCACGCGCCTCTTGCGCGGGCAGGCGGGAACGGAAGCCGCGATGCGTTCGCCGGTCGCGAGCGGCGCTCGAATCGTATTGCTCGATGGCGCGCCGCAGCAGCTCGATCTCGCGCCGAGCGAATATGCGCTGCCGTTCAATTATCTCTACGGCCCGCAATCGAAGCCGATCAGCGATGCGTCCTATCAGGAAGTGTCGGAGCAATTCGCGGGCGTCGGCTATCGCCCCTTCAGCCCATGCCAGATCGCGGGCGCGCTGTCGGGCGGCGACATCGTGCTCGCATGGATCCGCCGCGACCGTTCGCCCGCCGCCGATTCCTGGGATCAAACCGAAATCCCGATGAGCGAGGCAAGCGAAAGCTACGAGGTCGATATCCTCTCCGGTTCCACCGTGCTGCGCACGCTTTCGAGCACGAGCGCGAGCGTCACCTACACATCGGCGATGCAGATTGCCGATTTCGGAAGCGCGCCGTCCTCGCTCTCGATCAACGTCTATCAACTGAGTTCAACCACCGGCCGCGGCTCGCCCGCCGCCGCCACGCTTTATTTCTGAGGTAACGCCATGACCAATACACCGCGCGCGGCCCTGCCGGAGCTGGCGGCCGCGCAAGCCCAGAAGCACGTCACCCACAACGACGCGCTGCTCGCGCTCGATGCGCTATTGTGCTGCCGCATCCTGGACCGCGATCTCACCGCGCCGCCGGGCTCGCCCTCGGACGGCGATGCCTACATCGTCAAGGCCACGGGCACCGGCGACTGGGCGGGCCATGACGGCGCCATCGCCTATTGCGTCGACGGCGCCTGGCGCTTTGCGTCGCCGTTCGCGGGGCTGACCGCGCTCATCGCCGACGAATCCGACATCGTCATCTATGACGGCACGAGCTGGTCCGATCTCACCTCGATGCTCAACCTCGAAAACCTGCCGATGCTGGGCGTCAACACCACCGCCGATTCCACCAACAAGCTCGCGGTGAAATCGTCCGCGCTGCTGTTCGACAATATCGGCAACGGCGTGCAGACGAAGCTGAACAAGCACGCATCCACCGACACCGCATCCTTCCTCTTCCAGACGAATTATTCCGGCCGCGCCGAAATCGGCACCACGGGCGACGACGATTTCCACTTCAAGGTCTCGCCCGACGGTTCCACCTGGTACGAAGCCATCAACATCGACGGCGCCACCGGCAATACCGGCATCGGCGGCCCGGCGATCGCGACGAGCCTCGTGGTGATCGGCACCGGAACGCCGACCACGGCCGCCTCCGGCGTCCAGTTCGGGACCGATACCGCCTCCAAGATCAATCTCTACCGCTTCAATTCCACCACGCTGAAATGCGACGGCTGGCTCTATGGCGCCAGCGGCGTCGGCGGCACCGTGGCGCAGTTCAACACGCTGGAGCCGCTGTCGGCCTCCTACGACCTGACGGTGAAGGTCTATGGCGGAACCGCGCGCAACATCGTCTTCCAGAACGTCGGCACCACGCCCACCGAAAGCGCGCGCTTCAACACCTCCGGCCATTTCCTGATCGGCACGACGACCGACAACGGCCTTCTCACCATTGCCGGAAAAATCATGCCGGAAGCGGACAACACGCGCGACGTCGGCTCCTCCTCGTTCCGTTTCGCCAACGGCTATTTCGGCGGCACGGTGCGCACGGGCTCCTATACGGTTGCCACGCTTCCTTCCGCCTCCACCGCGGGCGCGGGCGCGCGCGCCTTCGTCACCGACGCCACCGCCACCACATTCGCAACCGCCGTCGCCGGCGGGGGTTCCAACAAGGTGCCCGTCGTCAGCGACGGCACCAACTGGATCATCGGCTGAAGGAGCACATCATGGCATTGATCCGTCCCGTCCCCACCGATCAAGGCGGCAGCGTCGAATATTGGCGCATCGAGGAGATCAAGGACGATATTCCCGCGCGGCGCCTCGAATTCGTGCTGCGCGGTTATGTGAACGAAGCGGCGCGGCGCGCCGGCTGTCAGTTCGTCTACGAATATCCGCTGGTGATGGCGCCCGACGAATATAGTTCCGCGCCCGGGCTTTCGCGTCTCTATCAGGCGATCAAGACGATGCCGCAATTCGCGGAAGCGGAAGATGGCTGAGAGCGCCGCGCGCCTCTGGCCGGCGGATGGCGCGGTGCTCGCGCTCGCCGCGCCCCTGGTGAAGACATGGGAGGGCTTGCGCCTCGCGCCCTATCGCTGCTCCACCGGCCACGCCACCATCGGCTGGGGCACGCGGTTTTATCCGGACGGCAGGCAAGTCGCGATGGGCGATCGCCCCATCACCGAATCCGAAGCGGACGGATTTCTCGCGGCCGCGCTCGGCGCGAGCTGGGCGCGACTGAAGCCGCTGCTGGCGCGGGATCCAAGCGCGCATCAGGCCGCCGCCATGCTCTCGCTCGCCTACAATATCGGCGAAAGCGAATTCGCGGCCTCTACGCTGCTTCGGAAGTTCAACGCCGGCGATGTCGCGGGCGCAGGCGCCGAATTCGCCCGATGGTGCCATGGGCGCGTGAACGGAAAGCTCGTCGCGATCGCGGGCCTGCTCGGCCGGCGCCGGGACGAAGCCGCGCTGTTCCTTACGCCGGATGACGCGCCATGACGGACAATTCCGATATCGAGGATCATGTCGCGCTGTCGCAACGCGCGCGGCGCATCTGGGAGCATCTGGCGAGCGGACTTCTGCTGCTCGTGGCGGGCGGGCCGGTGGGCGTTGGCCTCTTCGCCGATGCGCTCGCCCATCGCGTGGTCGAGATGGCGCCGCACATCACGTCTGTCTGCACCATCCTCGCCGCCTTCATCGCCTCGCTGAAGACCATGGGCCATCGCGAGAATATCGAGACGATGCGCAAGAAGGAGGATCGCTGATGCCGGCGTTTCTATTGCCGTTCCTGAGCGGGGCGTGGAATTTCGGGAAGGCCGCGCTGGCGTTTTGCGCCAAGCCGCCCGGCTCCTATATCGCTTGCGCGGCGGCACTCGCGCTTTCGCTCTGGATCGCGGACGAGATCGGCTATGCGCACGGAACCGCCGCCGCCAATGCCGCCAACAAGGCGGCCGAGGCACGCGCCGCCCAGGCTGCTACGCAGGCGAATGGCGAATTGCAAAGCGCCATCGGCAAACTCGACACGAAGATCAGCGTCGATTACGCGGCCGCCGTCACGCACACCGTCTATCTCACCACCACCATCGTCGAAAAGGTGCCAGCCTATGTCACGCCTCAAACCGATCGCGCTTTTCCTCTGCCTTGCGGGCTTGTGCGCGTGCACGACGCCGGCATCCTCGGTGCCGATCCCGCCAGCCTTGCCGCCGCCGGATGCGAAGCTGATGGAGAACCCGCGCCCGCCACCGCCTCTGCTTTTTCGCAAAACGACGCCGAATGGGCCGGCTATTGCCACGCCGTCGAAGCCCAGCGCGACGCGCTGAAGGCCGAGCTTCTGGGCGTGACGAAGGCGTGGGAGGATTATCGGGCGTCGCTGGTGAAGGCGCATTGACGGCGGCGGGCCGTGGAACTTACAATTTGTCCGCAACGTTGCGTAATTGATGAAAAGCGAGGAGAAAGCGATGACCGGTATTCGGCGCAAGGCTGGCCGAAAGCCTGTCGCGGTCCGGCCGGACGTGGTGCCACTCGAATATGATGACGAGATAAGCGGCAAAACGTTTCAAAAACTGAAGGAAGCGGTCAAAGACATAAACGATCCCGCGCACAAACGGGTGCTGGTCGATGGGATCGACTGGCC
>DATIZS010000348.1:0-5454 GCA_035516955.1 Rhizomicrobium sp. | reverse complement strand
TCCGCGTCCTCGTAATCGAATTGCGTCACCGGCATTTCCGAGCGCGGATCGCGATAGAGCGGCACGATCTCGTCGAGCGGGCGGTCGCCGATCACCACACCCGCGGGATGGGTGGAGGCGTGGCGGTAAAGCCCTTCGATCTTGCGCACGATGGCGAACAATTGCTCGGCGAGCGGTTCCTGCTCGGCGATATTCTGCAGCCGCGGCTCGCTTTCGATGGCGTCGTCCAGCGAAATGGGTTTGCCCGGCGGATTGGGAATGAGCTTGGCGATGCGGTCCACGAGCCCGAGCGGCATCTGCAGCACGCGGCCCGTATCGCGCACGGCCGCGCGCGCCTGAAGCGAGCCCAGCGCGATGATATGCGCCACGCGGTCTGCGCCATATTTGTGCTGCACATAGCGCACGACTTCGTCGCGCCGCTCCTGGCAGAAATCGATGTCGAAATCCGGCATCGAAATGCGCTCGGGATTGAGGAAGCGCTCGAACACCAGCCCGAAACGGATGGGATCGAGATTGGTGATGTCGAGCGCCCAGGCGACGAGCGAAGTCGCGCCCGAGCCGCGCACGCCCACGGGAATTCCGTGCGCGCGCGTCCATTTCATGAAGTCGGAGACGATCAGGAAATAGCCGGGAAAATTCATACCGGTGATGATGCCGAGTTCGTATTCGAGCCGGTCGCGATAGACCTTCTCGTCGGCATAGAGCCCGTTTTCCTTGAGCCGCCGCGCAAGACCTTCGACGGCCTGCGCGCGCAATTCGGCTTCCGGCGAAAGCCCGGATTCCGGCACGAATTGCGGCAGGATGGGATCGCGTTTCTTCGGCCGGAAGGCGCAACGGCGCGCGATCTCGATCGTATTCTCGAGCGCTTCGGGCAGATCGGCGAATTGCACCGCCATCTCTTCCGCCGTCTTGAACCGGTGCTCGCGCGTGAGGCGCCTGCGATCCTGCTGCGACACGAAGGTGCCGTCGGCGATGCAGAGAAGCGCGTCATGGGCTTCGTACATGCCGGCCGCGCCGAAATGGACGTCGTTGGTGGCGACGAGCGGGATATTCTTCGCATAGGCCAGATCGATCAGCGCGTCTTCCGCGGCGCGCTCCTCGGGCAAGCCGTGGCGCTGCAATTCGATATAAAGCCGGTCGCCGAAGATTTCCGCGAGCTTGCCCAGCATTTCCTCGGCCGCGTCCGGCTGGCCTTCGACGATCAGCCGGTTGAGCGGACCGCCCGGACCGCCGGTGAGCGCGATCAATCCTTCGGCATGGGCGGCAAGCATATCCGGCTTCACATGCGGCCAGTCGCCCGGCTCGGCGCCGAGATAGGCGGCGCTCAGAAGCTTCGAAAGATTGCGGTAGCCCGCATCGTTCTGCACCAGCAGCGCGATCGATGGCGGCTTCTGCTGGCGCACCATGCCGGCGACGGGCGCGGCATCGTCGAGCTCCACCGAAAGCAGGCATCCCACGATCGGCTGCACGCCCGCTTTCGCCAGCGTCTCGCTGATCTCGTATACGCCGAAGAGATTGTTGACGTCCGTGACCGCGACCGCGGGCATCCCGCTCTTCGCGGCCAGGCTCGCGAGCTCCCTGGGCCTGATCGCGCCTTCGAGCAGCGAATAGGCGCTCTTGACCCGCAAATGCACGAATGAAGCCGGTTCCGCCATCGCTTGCCCGCTCGAATCCCATTCAGTATCGGGTTCGCCCGACGCGCTTTGCGAGGCCCGCGCGCGGCTCATCCACAGCTACGCGCCCGCCAGCGCCGCCTGCACCATCGTCGCCAGCACGAAAGAACCCGCGATGAAGGCGAGAATCCCCATCCCCGCCGCCGCATCCTTGATCCACGCCGTCATGTCAGCCTCCGTCCAAAGGGACGGCGACTATATGTTCTCAATTCGTTCTTTCAAGAACGAAAAGGGATCATTTTGCAAATCCAATCTCGATCAACGCCTTAGGACGATTTTGGACTGGCGACGAGCCGGCCATTATCGAGGATCAGCGCGCGGTCCATCTTGGCCGCGAGTTGCAGATTGTGCGTGGCGATGAGCGCGGCAAGCCCCTCGGAGCACACCAGCTTCACCAGGGCATCGAAGACTTCGCCGGATGTATGCGGATCGAGATTGCCGGTGGGCTCGTCGGCGAGCAGCACCTGGGGATGATTGGCCAGCGCGCGGGCGATCGCCACGCGCTGCTGCTCGCCGCCGGATAATTGCGCCGGCCGGTGCGACAGCCGCTCGCCGAGACCGAGCTGCGTGAGAAGCCGCGTCGCTTCCGTCTTGGCCGCCTCGCGCCGTTTGCCCGCGATCAATTGCGGCAGCATGACGTTTTCGAGCGCAGAAAATTCGGGCAGCAGATGATGCGCCTGATAGACGAAGCCCATCGTCTCGCGGCGGATGCGCGTGCGTTCGCCGTCGGGCAATTTGGAAGCCGCCGATGCGCCGATGAAAACCTCGCCCCCGCTCGGCGCTTCGAGCAGGCCCGCCATGTGCAGCAGCGACGATTTCCCCGCCCCGCTCGGCCCCACCAGCGCCACGATCTCGCCCGGCTTGAGGGCGAGGCTGACATTCTCGAACACGTCGAGCACGATGTCGCCTTGCGCATATTTGCGC
Source organism: Rhizomicrobium sp. (assembly GCA_035516955.1). GTDB lineage: Bacteria > Pseudomonadota > Alphaproteobacteria > Micropepsales > Micropepsaceae > Rhizomicrobium. Next base: position 2,857 of record DATIZS010000348.1, on the reverse strand, counting down.
GCGACGGAGTCGAGGCGGAGCGCGGCCTGGGCGAACGCGTCACTCATAGCGCAGCGCCTCCACCGGATCGAGCCGCGCCGCGCGCCATGACGGATAAAGCGTGGCGAGGAATGAAAGCCCCAGCGCCAGCGCGACCACCGAGATCACGTCGCTGGTATAAATTTCCGCCGGCATGCGGCTCAAGAAATAGATCTCGGGATTGAAGAGCGTGGTGCCGGTGAGCGAGGAGAGGAACTGCCGTATCTCCTCGATATTCGCGCAGAACACGACGCCGATGATAAGGCCGAGGAGCGTGCCGGTCACGCCGATGCTGGCGCCGGCGATGAAGAACACGCGCATGACCGCGCCCTTCGTCGCGCCCATCGTGCGCAATATGGCGATGTCGCCGCCCTTGTCCTTCACCAGCATGATGAGGCCCGACACGATGTTGAGCGCCGCCACCAGGATGATCAGCGCAAGGATCAGGAACATCACGTTGCGCTCGACCTGAAGCGCGCCGAAAAGGCTCGAATTCATGTCCTGCCATGTCAGCACGCGCGTGAGCGGACCCGCGGCCTTCGAAAGGGCCGGCACCATGGATTCGATTGCGTCGGGATTCTGCACCATCACTTCGAGGCCGCTGACGGCCTTGTCCATGTTGAAATAGGCTTGCGCCTCGTCCAGCGGCATGAAGACGAAGGTCTGGTCGTATTCGCTCATGCCGATGCGGAAGGTGCCCGCGATGGTGTAGGTCTTCACGCGCGGCGTGGTGCCGAAGGGCGTGATGTTGCCGCGCGGCGCGATGAGCGTGATGGTCATGCCCGGCTGCAGGCCCAGCTTGTCGGCGAGCCTGGCACCGATGATGACGCTGTCGCCGCCTTCGTAGCGGTCGAGCGCGCCGGGCGAAAGCGTCTTCGAAACCGTGGCAAGCGATTTGAGATCGGCCTTGCGCATGCCGCGCACGATCACGCCGGCCGAGACGCCGCCCGATGTCGCCATCACCTGTCCGTCGATGATGGGCGCTGCGCGCGTGACGCCCGGCACCGCGCGCACGCGCGCCGTCGCGGCGTCGAACTGGGTGACATTGCCTTCGAAGCTTTGCACGACGGCATGGCCGTTCAAGCCCAGAATGCGAGAGAGAAGCTCGTGGCGGAAACCGTTCATCACGCTCATGACGATGATGAGCGTGGCGACGCCGAGCGCGATGCCGACAAGCGAAAAGCCCGAAATGACGGAGACGAACCCCTCCTTCCGCCGCGCGCGCAGATAGCGCAGCGCGATCATCCATTCGAACGCGGCGAAGGGGCGGGTTGTCATCAGGCGGCGCGCGCTTTTTCGTTAGGATCCTTCACGACCGCAAGTTTGAACCCCAAAGCGCGTGTGATCTTTACGACCGTATCGAGTTTTGGATTTCCGTCTTCAGAAAGCGCCTTGTAGAGGCTTTCACGTCCCAAACCAGCCTTCTTCGCAATTCGCGCCATTCCGCGCGCGCGCGCCACCACACCCAGCGAATATGCGATCAGAGCAGGATCGCCGTCTTCAAAAACCGCATCCAGATAATTGGCTATATCTTTTTCCGTCTTCAGATAGTCAGCCGTATCATAGCGGCTGAGTTTGACTTTGCTCACTCTGGACATGGCATATCCTTCACGATTTCCTTGAGTTCGATCGCCAGTGCAATGTCGCGTTTCTGGCTCCGCTTATCGCCACCCGCCAGCAACACAATCACCTCAAGCCCACGGCGGAAAAAATAGACCCGATAGCCGGGGCCATAATCGATCCGCATTTCCGAAACGCCGCTACCGACCGGCTTTACGTCACCGGGATTGCCGAGCCCCAGCCGATCGAGGCGAGACTCGACGCGTCCGCGGGCATTTCCGGGCAGCTTCTTGAGCCACGTTTCAAACGTACTGGTTTTTACAAGCTTGAACATATGTATTCTATAGGATACAATTTGTCAAGATGCCTTCGCAAACCTGTTCACCGCCGCCTCAAGGCTCATCTCTTCCTTCGCCCCCGTCATGCGGTTCTTGATTTCGGCCTGGCCTTTTTCGAGCCCGCGCGGGCCGACGACCAGTTGGTACGGAATGCCGATCAGATCCATGGTGGCGAATTTGGCGCCGGGGCGCTCGGCCGTGTCGTCGTAAAGCACGTCTTTTCCGGCGCGGGTCAGCTTCGCATACAAATCCTCGCAGGCTGCATCCACTTTCGCATCGCCCGCTTTCAAATTCACCAGCGCGATATCGAACGGCGCCACGGGCTCGGGCCATTTGATGCCGGCCTCGTCATGGCTCGCCTCGATGATGGCGCCGGCGAGCCGCGACACGCCCACGCCGTAAGAGCCGCCATGAATCGGCACATCCTTGCCGTCCGGGCCGGTGACCGTCGCCTTCATCGGCACGGAATATTTGGTGCCGAAGTAAAAGATTTGGCCCACTTCGATGCCGCGTGCGGAAAGGCGCTTTTCCTCCGGCACTTCGCTTTCGAAGCGTGCCTGATCGTGGACATCGGAGGTAGCGGCGTAGAGATCGGAGCGCGCGCGCACGATTGCGCCGAGATCGCTCTCGAAATCCACATCCTCGCCCGGCACCGGCATGCCGGCGAGATCGCTGTTGCAGAAAACTTCGCTCTCGCCGGTATCTGCGAGCACGATGAATTCGTGGGAAAGATCGCCGCCGATGGGCCCGGTTTCCGCGCGCATCGGAATCGATTTCAGCCCCATGCGCGCGAAGGTGCGTAAGTAAGCGACATACATCCTGTTGTAGGAGCGCCGCGCCGCGTCCTTGTCGATGTCGAAGGAATAGGCATCCTTCATCAGGAATTCGCGCCCGCGCATCACCCCGAAGCGCGGACGCACTTCGTCGCGGAATTTCCACTG
>DATIZS010000347.1:0-3601 GCA_035516955.1 Rhizomicrobium sp. | reverse complement strand
GAAACCGATTCCGGTCTCGATATCGACGCGCTGAAGCTCGTTGCCGAAGGTGTGAACGCGCTGCGCTCGCCCGAGCGCGCGATGCTCGTCATCACGCATTATCAGCGCCTGCTCGATTACGTCGTGCCCGATCGCGTGCATGTCCTCTCTGCCGGCCGCATCGTCCGGGAAGGCGGCAAGGAGCTCGCGAAAGAACTCGAAGCCAAAGGTTACGAACAGATCGTGAAGGACGCGGCATGACCATGGCGCTGCCATCGCTGGACGCGCGGCGCGTGGAAGCGGCCGAACGATTCCGCGCGCTCGGCGTGCCGCATCGGCGCATCGAGCAATGGAAATATACCGATCTGCGCGGCGCGCTCGGCGATGCGCGCATCGAAGACGAAGGCTCGGCATCGTGGAATATCGAAAATCTTCCCGCCGGAATAGAACTCTTCGACCTGTCGGACGCGGACGCGCCCGAATGGGTTTCGCACAATCTGGGCGCGACTCGCGACGGTGCCATGGACGCGGCTTCCCTGGCGTTCGCGAGGCACGGCCTCGCCCTGCGCATCAGGCACGCGATTTCCGAACCTGTGCGCCTGGAGTTTTCGGGCGAAGGGCATTTGCGCGTGATGGTCCTGCTTGAAAAAAATGCAAGTCTGACGTTGATCGAATCAGGAAGCGCCGCCGATTTTCGCAATGTCGGAACCGAATTCATGCTGGAAGAAGGCGCAGCACTTTCGCATGTGCATGTGACGCCCGGCTCGCACGAAGCGGTGCAGGTCGAAACGATTTCCGTGTATCTCCGAAGGAACGCCCTTTACCGCGCGCATTTCGCGAATTTCGGCGCGAAACTGTCGCGTGCCGATGTGCATGTGAAATTGGAAGGCGAGGGCGCGCGAGCTGAGTTAAGCGGCGTGAGCGTGTTGCCGAGCGGACATGCGGATGTCACGACGCATGTCGAACACGCGGTGGGCGATACGAAAAGCACGCAACTCTTCAAATATGTCGCGGGCGGAAATTCCCGCGCCGTCTATCAGGGCAAGATCACGGTCGCCGATGGCGCGAATGGTTCCGACAGCCGCCAGACGGCAAAGGGGCTCTTGCTCGAAGACCGCGCCGAAATCGATCTCAAGCCGGAACTCGAAATCCTGGCCGACGACGTGAAATGCGCCCATGGCGCGGCGGTCGGTGATCTCGATGCGGAATCGCTCTTCTATTTGCGCACGCGCGGCATATCCGAGCGCGAAGCGCGCGCGCTACTGATGCGCGCCTTTCTGGAAGATGCGGTTGCGCAGATCGAAAGCGAACACAGTCGTGCCGAAATCTGGCGCTCGGTGGAAGCCGCTCTTGCAAGGGCGGACGCGGCATGACGGCGCAAATCAAAATCGCGAGCGCCTTCGATCCGCATGCTGCGCGCAAGGATTTCGAAATACTGTCGCGCAAGGTTTATGGGAAACCGCTCGTCTATCTCGACAGCGCGGCCTCGGCGCAGAAGCCGAAGCAGGTTCTGGATGCCATGCGCGATTTCGCGACCAGCGAATACGCCAATGTCCATCGCGGCGTGCATTATCTTTCCGCCGCTGCGACGGCGCGCTACGAGTCCGCCCGCGGAACGGTTCGCCGGTTTCTCAATGCCGCGCATGATGATGAGATCGTCTTCACCAAGGGCGGCACGGAAGCGATCAATCTTGTTTCCTATTCCTGGCTCGCGCCCCGCATTCAGCCCGGCGATGAAATCGTGCTCAGCGTGATGGAGCATCATTCCAATATCGTGCCGTGGCATTTCCTGCGTGAGCGGCAGGGCGCGGCGTTGCGCTGGGTCGACGTGCGCGACGACGGTTCGCTCGATATCGATGCGCTCGACGCGGCGATCAACACGAAAACCAAACTCGTCGCCATCACCCACATGTCGAATGTGCTGGGCACCGTCACGCCGCTGAAGGAAATCGTCGCGCGCGCCCATGCGAAAGGTGTTCCCGTGCTGGCCGATGGCTGTCAGGGCGCGGTGCATGGGCGTGTCGATGTGCAGGATCTCGATATCGATTTCTATGCCATCACCGGCCACAAGCTTTACGGCCCCACCGGCATAGGCGCGCTTTATGCCAAGCGCGCGCATCTGAAAGCGATGCGCCCGTTCAATGGCGGCGGCGAAATGATCGGCGAGGTGACGAAAGAGAGGATCACCTATGCCGAGCCGCCCGCGCGCTTCGAAGCCGGCACGCCGCCGATCATCGAAAGCGTCGGGCTTGCGGCGGCACTGGATTATCTCTCCGCCATGGATCGCGAAGCCATCGCCGCGCACGAGCACGATCTTCTGACATATGCGCGCGAACAATTGCGCGAATTCAATTGGGTGCGCGTGATCGGCGATGCACCGGGCAAGGGCGCGATCTTGTCGTTCGAGGCCGACGGCATGCATGCGCACGATCTCGCGACCATTCTGGATCGCGAAGGTGTCGCGGTGCGCGCGGGCCATCATTGCGCGCAGATTTTGATGGAGCGCTTCGGCGTTGCCTCCACCACGCGCGCCTCTTTTGCGCTCTACAACGCGCGCGAAGACGTGGACGTTTTCATCGCCGCGCTCGGCAAGGCGCGGGGGATTTTGGCGCCATGATGGATGAATCGCTTCGCGAGCTTTATCAGGAAGTGATCCTCGATCACTCGCGCCATCCGCGCCATTTCGGTGCACTGGCAAACGCCACCCATGTGGGCGAGGGGCACAATCCGCTCTGTGGCGACCGGGTGAAGATTTATCTCGTGCTCGATAAAGACAACCGCATCACCGACATCAAATTCGAAGGCAAGGGCTGTGCGATATCGCAAGCCTCCGCTTCATTGATGACCGACATGCTGATCGGCCGCACCGTGGGTGAAGCCGAAGAACTGATGGGCGGTTTCCTGCATCTCGTCAAAGGCGAGGATGCGCCCGGCCTTTCGCCGGACGATCGCGAGCGGCTGGACGTGATGGCCGGCGTCTCGGCGTTTCCCATGCGGGTGAAATGCGCGACGCTTGCCTGGCACACCATGAAATCCGCGCTGGAGGGCGGCAGCCCCGCCAAAACCGAATGAACGCGGAACCGGCAAAGATCGAGGCGCTCTCGGCGCAGGAACTGGAGGATTTCACGGCCAAGCTCATCGCCGCGCTGAAGACCGTGTATGATCCCGAAATCCCGGTGGACATCTACGAACTCGGTCTTATCTATAAGGTGGACGTGGCGGACAACAAGGACGTGACCGTGGACATGACGCTCACAGCACCCGGCTGTCCGGTGGCCGGCGAGATGCCAGGCATGGTTCGTCACGCGCTGGAGCAGGTGGAAGGTATCGGCGAGATCACGGTGAACATGGTGTTCGATCCGCCCTGGACGCCGGACTGCATGAGCGAAGAAGCCAAACTCGAACTGAACATGTACTGATGACGATGAACACGAAACCAAAGCGCGAAAGGCCCAAGGCGATCCGCCTCAGCGATGCGGCGGCCCAGCGCATCCGCGAGATCGTGGCGAACGCGGACGGCGCCTATGCGGGCGTGCGCGTGGGCGTGACGAATGGCGGCTGCGCCGGCATGGCCTACACGATGGATTATGCGGCCGGTGCCCAGCCCTTCGAGGAAGTGGTG
>DATIZS010000346.1:0-8360 GCA_035516955.1 Rhizomicrobium sp. | reverse complement strand
ATCGTCGGTCTTGACCGCTTCCTTGAGCGCGGCAATAGCGTTTTCGATATTGGTGCGTTCACCCGCATCCACCTTGTCGCCGTGATCGGTGAGCGCCTTCTCGGTCGAATGGATCAGCGCGTCGCCCTGGTTCTTGGCCTCGGCGAGTGCGCGGCGCTTCTTGTCGTCGGCCGCGTGGGCTTCGGCTTCCTTGACCATCTTGTCGATGTCGGCGTCCGAAAGCCCGCCGCTCGCCTGAATGCGGATCTGCTGTTCCTTGCCTGTGGCCTTGTCTTTCGCGGTGACGCTGACAATGCCGTTGGCATCGATATCGAAGGTGACTTCCACCTGCGGAACCCCGCGCGGCGCGGGCGGCAGGCCCACGAGATCGAACTGGCCGAGCAGCTTGTTGTCCGCCGCCATTTCGCGCTCGCCCTGGAACACGCGGATGGTCACCGCGGTCTGGTTGTCCTCGGCGGTCGAAAAGACCTGCGATTTCTTCGTCGGGATCGTGGTGTTGCGCTCGATGAGCCGCGTGAACACGCCGCCCAGCGTCTCGATGCCGAGCGAAAGCGGCGTGACGTCGAGCAGAAGCACGTCCTTCACTTCGCCCTTGAGCACGCCCGCCTGAATGGCAGCACCGATCGCCACCACCTCGTCCGGATTGACGCCCTTGTGCGGCTCCTTGCCGAACAATTGCTTCACCACGTCCTGGACCTTCGGCATGCGCGTCATGCCGCCCACCAGGATCACTTCGTCGATCTGATTGGCGGAAACGCCCGCATCCTTCAGCGCCTGCTTCACCGGCGCGATGGTTTTCTGGATGAGATCGTCGACGAGGGCTTCGAGCTTGGCGCGCGTCAGCTTCATCGTCAGATGCTTGGGCCCGCTTGCGTCCGCCGTGATGAAGGGTAGGTTCACTTCGGTCTGCATCGCGCTCGAAAGCTCGATCTTCGCCTTTTCGGCGGCTTCCTTCAGGCGCTGCAGCGCGAGCCGGTCGGCGCGCAGATCGATGCCGGATTCCTTCTTGAATTCGTCGGCCAGATAATTGACCAGCCGCATGTCGAAATCTTCGCCGCCGAGGAAGGTATCGCCATTGGTCGATTTCACCTCGAACACGCCGTCGCCGATTTCAAGCACGGAAATATCGAACGTGCCGCCGCCGAGGTCATAGACCGCAATCGTGCCCGATTGCTTCTTGTCCATGCCATAGGCGAGCGCGGCCGCCGTCGGCTCGTTGATGATGCGTAAGACTTCGAGGCCCGCGATCTTGCCTGCGTCTTTCGTCGCCTGGCGCTGCGCGTCGTTGAAATAGGCGGGAACGGTGATGACGGCCTGAGAAACCTTCTCGCCGAGATAGGCTTCCGCCGTTTCCTTCATCTTCTGCAGGATGAAAGCCGAGATTTCGGAGGGCGCGAATTTCTTGCCGTCGCGGCCCGCGACCCAGGCGTCGCCATTGTCGGCCTTGATGATCTTGTAAGGCACCATGCCGATGTCCTTCTTGGTCATCGGGTCGTCGAAGCGCCGGCCGATGAGGCGCTTGATCGCGAAATAGGTGAATTCGGGGTTGGTGACGGCCTGCCGCTTGGCGGCCTGTCCGACGAGGCGCTCTCCATCGCCGGTGAAGGCGACGATGGAGGGGGTGGTGCGGGCGCCTTCCGCGTTCTCGATGACCTTCGGGGCCGAGCCCTCCATGACAGCCACGCAGGAATTGGTGGTGCCGAGGTCAATGCCGATGACCTTCGCCATGTTCGTATCCTTCCTTATAGCGGATGGGGTCCTGGCCTCTGCTGAGCGCCTTCCGGCCCATCCCCATTGATTCCATTGGCAAAACCGGCGCGAGCTCAAGGCCCCACCGGTCATAAGGCGTATATAGGAAGAGCCTTACTTGGGCGCAAGCGTCCGTACCGTGTTGACATACCGCATGGAAGCCTGAGCCCCTCGCGGCCACAAATACGCCCATCGCAAAGCTGGAATTGACGGCAGCGGGCTGAACCTCAGCCGGGAGCGGCATAGCCGAGCTTCGCCGCGAGCGGCCCGCAGATGCCGGAAATGCGCTTCAGATTGGCCGGCCCGAAGAATTGCGCGAGATCGGAGCCGTCATCGCCCGAGGGTTGGAACGGTTTGTCGGCGATGCTCGTGATGTCGTGGATGGCGGCCAGTCCCAGGCGTCCGGCAAGGGATTCGATGGTAGCCGTTTTCGCCGCGTTGAAATCTTCGTAGCGCACCACCTCGCAACCGGGTGTCGCGGAGAGCTGCGCCGCCAGCGTCCAGCGCCGCGCCAGGACCGAGACGAAATGGCGTTCGGCCAGACCCAGATCGCTGCCCGCGAGAATGCATTGCCATGTGCGGTTGATGCGCCTCGTGCCGGTGCGGACGAGCCGGTCCGTATCGCCGCGCAGTTCGAGCCTGACCAGGATCGAGCGGATATTGGCCCAGGGATCGCGCACCACGAACGCCGCGCGCGCCTGGCCGAAATACTCCATCAACTGCGGGGCCACGAAAGTGAGGCTCGGATCCTTCACGACCGGCAAGGAAAAAGCCCAGGCGTTGCGGCGCACATAATCGGAAATGGCGGTCTCTTCGCGCAACAGCTTGCCGATATAGGGCTCCTTGGCGCCGGCGAAGTCCGACACCAGCCTCTGTCCGGTAGCGGCGGCGAGCAGGCCCGCGATCGCCGTCGTGCCGGATTTCTGGTTGCCGAAGACGAACAGCGGCGCAGGATTGGGGCGGCTGACGAGCGCCAGCGCGCGTTCGCGGATGACCCGCTTGTTCAGAGAGAGAGCCATGGCCGGGGCAGTCTGAAGGCTTGATGAAAAAATAGCAACGGAAATTCTGTTGCCGGATCAAAACCTTGGGACTGCGGATCGGCTCAAAGTGCGGCGATCACCGCCGCATTGTAGATCTCGCTCATCTTGGCGTTGAGCGGCGCGATCTGGACGGATTTCTCGAGCCCCACCAGAAGCGGCCCCAGCATCGAGACGCCGCCCACCTGCTGCAGCAGCTTGGTCGAAATCGAGGCCGAATGGATCGCCGGCATGACGAGGACATTGGCCGTATCGGTCAGCCGGCAGAAGGGATAGATCGCCAGCTTCTCGCGGTCGAGCGCGACATCGACGGCCATCTCCCCGTCATATTCGAAATTGAGGCCGCGCTTGTCGAGGATGTGAACCGCTTCCACGATGCGCTCGCTGCGTTCGCTCCTCGGGAATCCGAATGTCGACGAAGCGAGCAGGGCCACGCGTGGCGTATAGCCGAAGCGGCGCGCCACGCCCGCGGCCTGCACCGCGATATCGGCGAGTTCCTCCGAGGTCGGCATTTCATGCACGCTGGTATCGGCCACGAACACCACGCGCCCGCGCGCGAAGATCACGTTGACGCCGATGGCGCGCTCGCCGCGGGGCGGATCGAGCACGGTGCGAACGTCGCTCAACGCCTGCGAATAAGAGCGCGTAACGCCCGTCACCATGGCATCGGCATCGCCCGCAATCAGCATCGAAGCGGCATAGACGTTGCGGTCGTTCGTCACCATGCGCACGCAATCGCGATAGAGCGCGCCGCGCCTTTGCAGCCGCTTGAAGAGAGTATCGACATAACGCGCCGCATCGCGCGCCGAATGGGGCACGCTGATTTCGAGGCCCGCATCGTCGGCGCCGACCTTGGCGATACTCGTTTTGATGATCTCTTCGCGCCCCACGAGAATGGCCTTGCCGAGGCCCGAATTCTGGAAAGCCACGGCCGCGCGGATCACCGATTCCTCTTCGCCTTCGGCAAAGACCACGCGTTTGGGGTTGGCGCGCACGCTCGCCGTGATGCGCTGGAAAAGGCCGGCGGACGGATCGAGCCGCGCCGACAATTGATCGCGATAAGTATCGACATCCTTCAATTCCCGGCGTGCCACGCCCGTTCGGATGGCCGCTTCAGCCACCGCCGAGGAAACACGGCTGATCAGGCGCGGATCGAAGGGAACGGGAATGATGTAATCGGGGCCGTAAGCGGGGCGCGCGCCGAGATAGGCCAGCGCCACTTCGTCGGGCACGTCCTCACGCGCGAGTTCGGCCAAGGCTTCGGCGGCGGCGATCTTCATCGCCTCGTTGATCGTGCGCGCGCGCACATCCAGCGCACCGCGGAAAATGTACGGGAAGCCCAAAACGTTGTTCACCTGATTGGGATAATCGCTACGCCCCGTCGCCACGATTGCATCGGAGCGCACGGATTTCACATCTTCCGGCGTGATTTCGGGATCGGGATTGGCCATCGCGAAAATGATCGGCGCCTTGGCCATGGTTTTCACCATGTCTTTCGTCACGGCACCTTTCACGGACAAGCCCAGGAATACATCGCAATCCACCAGCGCGTCGGCGAGGCTGCGCGCTTTGGTCTCCACGGCGTGCGCGGATTTCCACTGGTTCATGCCTTCGGTGCGCCCGCGATAAACCACGCCTTTGGAATCGCACAGGATCGCATTCGCATTCGGCAATCCCATCGATTTGAGCAATTCGAGACAGGCGATGCCCGCCGCGCCCGCACCATTCACCACTACCTTGATGTCGGAGAATTTGCGGTTCGTCAGATGCAGTGCATTGATGATGCCAGCTGCGGAAATGATCGCGGTGCCGTGCTGGTCGTCATGGAACACCGGAATGTCCATCAGCTCGCGCAGCCGCTCCTCGATCACGAAGCAGTCGGGCGCCTTGATGTCTTCCAGATTGATGCCGCCGAAGGTCGGCCCGAGATAGCGCACCGCGCCGATGAACTCCTCGATGTCGGTCGTGTCCACTTCGAGATCGATGGAGTCCACGTCGGCGAAGCGCTTGAAGAGCACCGCCTTGCCTTCCATCACGGGCTTGGAGGCGAGCGCACCCAGATCGCCGAGCCCCAGGATCGCCGTGCCGTTGGAGATCACCGCCACGAGGTTGCCTTTCGCCGTATAGTCGAAGGCGGCGTCGGGCCGCTCGGCGATGGCGCGCACCGGCACCGCCACGCCCGGCGAATAGGCAAGGCTCAGATCCCGCTGCGTCGCCATGGGCTTGGTGGGGTTGATTTCGAGCTTGCCGGGCTTGGGGCCTGCGTGGAACGCGAGCGCCTCGTCCTGGGTGAAGGATGGCCGTTTGATCGTGGGCATGAAAAATCCGTGTGGAACCGATCCACGGAATATCGGCCGGTTGGGCGGGGTCTTTCAATGGGCGGGGGCTGGCCTTGATGCTAACGTCGCGCCCCATGAACGAGCAGATCCCCGACGCTGGCACGCCCCTGATGGCGCAATATCTGGAGATCAAGGAGGCGCATGGCGGCTACCTCCTGTTCTACCGGATGGGGGATTTCTACGAGCTGTTCTTCGAGGATGCTGCCCAGGCCGCGGAGGCGCTGAATATCGCGCTCACCAAGCGGGGCAAGCATATGGGGGAAGACATCCCCATGTGCGGGGTGCCGGTGCATGCGGCCGAGCAATATCTGGAGAAGCTGATCCGCAAAGGCTTCCGGGTGGCGGTCTGCGAGCAGGTGGAAGACCCGGCTGAGGCGAAAAAGCGCGGGTCGAAGGCGGTGGTCCGCCGCGAGGTCGTGCGCCTCGTCACGCCGGGCACGCTGACGGAAGATTCGCTCCTGGAGGCGCGGAGCCCCAACGTGCTGGCCGCGCTCGGCCGGGCGGGCGGCGCGTTCGCCATCGCGTCCGCCGATATGTCGGCGGGCGAGTTCAAGGTGAGCGCCGTGGCGGCATCCGATGTCGCGGCCGAACTTGCGAGGTTGAGCCCTAGAGAAGTTCTGGCGCCCGATGGTTTGCTGGCGGATGAGAGCTTTTCGCCGCTGCTGAAATCGCTCGGGCCGGCGCTGACGCCGCTGCCCGCGATCAAATTCGATTCCGGCGCTGGCGAGCGCGCATTGAAGACGCTTTACCGCGTGGCGGCGCTGGATGCGTTCGGGAATTTCGGCCGCGCGGAATTGTCGGCGGCGGGCGCGCTCGTCGGTTATCTCGAACTCACGCAGAAGGGGAAACTGCCTGCGCTGAAGCCGCTTCAGCAATCCGCGCCCCAGGCTTTCATGGCAATCGATGCCGCGACACGGCGCAATCTCGAACTTGTCGAAACCTTATCCGGAACGCGCGCCGGTTCGCTTCTTGCAACCATCGACAGAACGGTCACCGCCGCAGGCGCGCGCGAGCTTGCCAACAGATTGTCCTCGCCGCTCACCGATCCGGCCGCCATCGCCGAACGGCTCGATGCCGTCGCCTATTTTGTCGAGGATCGCGATCTGCGCGCAAGCTTGCGCGAAGATCTCCGCCGTGCGCCCGATATCGCCCGCGCGTTGGCGCGTCTGTCGGTCGGACGCGGCGGCCCGCGCGATCTCGCCGCCTTGCGCGACGGGCTCAAGGCGGCGCGCGCGCTTCGCGACAGACTGGGCGGTCTCGGCGATCCGCTCAAGGTCTCGCCGGGCGAAGCCGCTTTCGCGCATGACGAGCTCAGCCAAGGAATCGCCAACGCCTCCGTGCTGCTCGGCAAACTCGATCGCATGCTGGTGCCCGAGCCGCCGTTTCTGGCGCGCGACGGCGGCTTCGTCGCCATCGGCGCGCATGACGCGCTCGATGACGTGCGCGCGCTGCGCGACGAAAGCAGGCGCGTGATCGCGAGCCTCGAAGCGCGCTACCGCGAGCAGACGAATGTTTCTCTCAAGATCAAGCACAATGGCATCCTCGGCTATTTCATCGAAACCACGCCCGTCCACGCCGACAAGCTGCAAACCGAGGAACACCGCCAGACCTTCCGTCATCGCCAGACCATCGGCAGCGCCGTGCGCTTTACGACCGACGAACTGGCGACGCTCGCGAACCGCATTTCGCAGGCCGCCGATCAGGCGCTCGCCATCGAGCGCGAATTGTTCGATGCGATGGTCGCCGAAGCGCTGGATGCAAGCACGGCATTGGCGCAGGCGGCAGGCGCCATTGCGCGTCTGGATGTTTCAACTGCGCTCGCCGAACTCGCCAGCGAACGCCGTTATGCGCGCCCCATGGTCGATCAAAGCCTCGTTTTCGAGATCAAGCGCGGACGCCATCCCGTGGTCGAAGCCGCGCTGCAATCGGAAAATGCGCGCTTCGTGCCCAATGATTGCGATTTGTCGCCGGAATCGGCGGGCCGCCTCTGGCTCGTCACCGGCCCCAACATGGCGGGAAAATCGACCTTTCTGCGCCAGAACGCGCTGATCGCCATTCTCGCGCAGATGGGAAGTTTCGTGCCGGCCGAAAGCGCGCATGTCGGCATCGTCGACAAATTGTTTTCCCGCGTCGGAGCGGCCGACGATCTCGCGCGCGGCCGTTCGACCTTCATGGTCGAGATGGTCGAAACCGCGACGATCTTGAATCAAGCCACGGCAAGAAGTCTCGTCATTCTCGACGAGATCGGCCGCGGCACGGCGACGTTCGACGGCCTCGCCATCGCCTGGGCGGCGGCCGAACATCTGCACGAGAAAAACAAATCCCGCGCGCTTTTCGCAACCCATTATCACGAAATGACGGCGCTGGCCGAACGGCTCAACTCCATGGCTTGCGTCACCATGCGTGTCAGCGAATGGAACGACACGATCGTCTTTCTCCATGAAGTCGCGCCCGGTGCCGCCGACCGCTCCTATGGCATCCATGTGGCGAAGCTGGCGGGCCTGCCGTCCGCCGTCATCGCGCGCGCCGAGGACGTGCTTCGCGCGCTCGAAGAAGGCCGCGAAGGCCACAAGCCGCTCGCCCGCATCGACGATCTGCCGCTCTTTCAGGCAAACGCGCCCCCAAAACCGGCACAAAAGACCAGCGCGGTCGAGGCGGCGCTGCGCGAAATTTCTCCCGATGCCCTCTCGCCCAAAGAGGCGCTCGATCTGTTATATTCGCTGAAGATGAAGCTGAAAAATGACTGACATCCCCGATCATCACCGCAAATTCCTCGTCGTCGTGGACAAATCGCCCGAGTGCAAGGTGGCGCTCCGCTTCGCCACGCGCCGCGCCCAGCACACGGGCGGGCGCGTCACGCTTCTGTGCGTTGCGCAATCGGGCGAGTTCCAGCAATGGCGCGGCGTCGAAGAGATCATGAAGGACGAAGCCCATCAGGAGGCCGAAAGCCTCGGGCACAATGCGGCGAAATTCGTGCATGAAATGTCGGGCATCTATCCGGAGATCGTCATCGAACATGGCCGCACGGCGGAATGTCTGTTGAATCTCATCAAGGCCGACCGCGATATTTCCATTCTGGTGCTGGGCGCGGGGATCTCGAAGGAAGGCCCGGGTCCGCTTGTTTCGCTGCTCGCGGGCCCGCAATCGGGCGGCTATCCCATTCCGGTCACGATCGTTCCGGGCGGCTTGAGCGACGAAGCGATCGACGCGCTGGCATAGGGTGGAGCCCAATTGC
>DATIZS010000345.1:0-2369 GCA_035516955.1 Rhizomicrobium sp. | reverse complement strand
GGTGAGGCGAGGGCCGGCCGCACTTTTCGGGAAATCTTCCGTCGAAAGAAGCCCGCGCGGTGTGGCGATCTTGGCGGAGACGAGCCAGTCTTCCGCCTTGCCGTAGCGGCCCGATTGCTGGCCCGCGCCGCGATGGGCGATCCATCCGCCGAGCGTCGAGAATTCGAAGCTCTGCGGAAAATGGCCGAGCGTCACGCCCTTCGCCTGCAATGCTTTCTCGAGCGCGGGTCCGTAAATCCCCGCTTCGGCGGTTGCGGTTCCCGATACGTGATCGATATCGATCAGCCGGTCCATGCCCGAAAGATCGAGCGAGACGACGGCCTTGAACGCGCCAGCATTGGCGCTGACGCCGCCAACGACGCTCGTGCCCCCGCCGAAAGGAACGACGGCGATTCCCGCATCGTTGGCGAAAGCGAGCAATGCGAGAACCTCGTCCGTGCCGCGCGGATAGATCACCGCGTCGGGCGCGGCCGCGATATTGCCGCTCCTCAGATAAAGCAGATCGTGGTAGGAGCGCCCGCGCGCATGGAAGGCGCGCTCGTATTTGTCGTCGCGCACGCGATCGGCGCCGACGATGCTTTCGAATTTCGTGCGCTCGCCCACATCGAGCCGCGGCGCGGGCAGTGAAATCTCCTCCAGCGGACGGGCCGGCGTGGCCAGCAGGCTCGGCATGCCGAGTTCGGCCGCGATCCAGGGCCATGCCGCATCGGGAATGGAATCCTTGTGCGCGGCCCAGCCCCATCCGTTCCACTGGATCTTGCTGCGCTCGATGCTCATGGTTCCTCAGCAGCGGATGTTCAGCGCGCGCGGCAGAAGCTCGAATGTCGCGGGCAATTTTCCGGCATTCTCGCCATCGACTTCGATCAGCACGGCGCGCCCTCGCGTTTCGGCCACCGGCGCGGCGGTGACCTTGCTCCCGCGAAGGCTTCGCACGCCGGCACGGTTCAGATGTTCGCCGGTATAGATTAATTTCATGTCAGCGATGGCCTGGGCCCTCGGCACGCCCCCCATGATGACGACGTCGAAGAGCCCGTCATCGGGCCGCGCATGGGGCGCAACCCGCATGCCGCCGCCGAAACATTGCCCGTTCGCCACCGCGACCGTCGAGATCGTGTCGATCTCGTCATAGGCATTGTCGACGCGTAAGCGCACCGCGCGGTCGCGATAGGTCAGCATGTCGACGGCACTGTGGAAGGCAAAGGCGAATTGCCCGCCGAAGAGTTTGGCGATCCTCGCGCGGTTGACCGAATCCACCACCGCCCCCGAAAGCCCGAAGGAAGCGATGTTGACGAAATAGCGGATCACCGGCTCGCCGGAATTGGAGAGGCACGAAACCTTGCCGACGTCGATGGCGCGGGGCTTTGCCTCCTTCAGCCGCGCGATGGCGGCGGGCGATCCGGGCGCGATGCCGAATGTCTTGCGGAAATCCCCGCCCGTTCCGCTGGTGACGAAAGCGAAGACGGCATCGGGCGCGATCGCGCCCTCGGAATCGAAGAAACCGTTGATGGCTTCGTTGATGGTGCCGTCGCCGCCCACGGCCACGACTTCCTGATGGCCTTCGGAAAGGGCCGCGCGCACCAGCGCGGTCGCATCGCCGCGCGATGACGTGAACGCCACCGACATCTGCGGATAGGCCGCCGACAGGGATTTTTCGATCTCCCGCCAGTCGCGCGCCGTGCGCCCGCCCGCCGAATGCGGGTTGACGACGACGAATGCGCTCATTTGCCGTTCGAGAACATGCGCGCGCCCTGCACGCGGAAATTGGCGGCGAGCGCATCGAGCTCGGATTGCCTGCGCGCCGCGTTCCATTCGAGCTCGGTCGCCATCAGCCACACGCTTTCGTCGAGTGCGGCTTCGCCCGGATCGCCGAGCTGGCCGATGCCGGTCCGCCGCATCACGACGTCTTCCAGCGTCATCGCCATTTCGTCTTCGATGGCAAACAGGATCTGCGCGCCGATATCGCCGGAGGGTGCGAGCTGCGCGCGCATCCCGGGTTTGTTGCCCGCGCATTCGAGCACCTTGGGCAATTGCGCGCCATAGAGCCGGCAGAGATGCTCGATATTGCGGATGCTCTCGTTCTCGTCGGATTGGGCGCGCACGAAATCGGCGAAGGGCGCGTCGGGCGCGCCGGGAAGTTTCGCGCTCGCGGTCGTGCATTCGTTGTATTTGCCGCCGAGTTTTTCGGCGATGGCATCCACCGTCTTTTCGGCCAGTTCGCGCGAGGTCGTCCATTTGCCGCCGATGGCGGAGAACAATCCGTCGAGCCCGTCATCCTTGCCGTGATCGATGAGTTCGGCGCGGCGGCTGGCGGCATAGGTGTCCTTGTTCGCGCCGCCGTCGTCCACCAGCGGGCGCAAGCCGGCATAGAA
>DATIZS010000344.1:0-9181 GCA_035516955.1 Rhizomicrobium sp. | reverse complement strand
GCACGCCTTCGAGCGGGCGCCGGATTTTTCCCTCGCGCAGGATTCTCACCGGCAGCGTGAACCAGAAGAGGCTGCCGCCGCCGCGCACGGGTTCGAGCCCGATCTCGCCGCCCATCGCGCCCACGAGCCGTTTCGAAATCGCAAGTCCGAGCCCCGATCCGCCGAAGCGCCGCGCATGGCTGGAATCGGCCTGCACGAATTCGCTGAAGATGTCCTTGCGCTTGTCGGCCGGAACGCCCACGCCCGTATCGCGCACCTCGAAGCGGATCAGCGTCTGTTCGTCCCGTTCGACGAGTTTGGCGTCGATGCGCACGCCGCCGGTTTCGGTGAACTTCACCGCATTGCCGACCAGATTGGTGAGGATCTGGCGCATGCGCCCGGCGTCGCTCGACACGGTTTCCGGCAAGTCCGGCGCCGTCACCGCCACGAGTTCGATGCCCTTGGCGCGCGCGCGCGGGCCCAGGAGTTCGGCCACGCCCGCGATCAGCGATTGCAGCTCGACCTCTTCCTCTTCGAGCGTCACCACGCCGGATTCGATCTTGGAGAAATCCAGGATGTCGTCGATCAGCGAAAGCAGCGAGCGGCCCGATTGCTCGATGGCCTCGACATAGCTTTGCTGCTCGGGATGCAATCCGGTTTCCAGAAGCAGCCGCGCCATGCCGAGAACGCCGTTCATGGGGGTTCGGATTTCGTGGCTCATGGTGGCGAGGAAGCGCGATTTCGCGTGGCTTGCCGCTTCGGCGCGGTCGCGCGCGCCGGCAAGCGCGTCTTCGAGCGTTTTGCGCTCGGTGATGTCGCGGCCCACGCTCTGCACTTCGACGAGCTCGCCCTTCTCGTTCAGGATGGGATAATCCTCCCACGAGATCCAGCGCCAGCCCGACGCCGTCAGCACATGCTGGTCGTAGCGCGCCCGGCCGTTGTGCATGTCGCCGAGCTTGCCGAATTGCTTGGCGTGGCTTTCGGGATGAAGTTCGGGCGCCACGATATTTCCGATCGAATGCTCGGCCGAAAGTCCGAAGAGCGTGAGGAACGCATCGTTGGCGTAAGTGAGCCGTCCGTCGGGCCCGCGGCGCGCGATGACATCGCCCAGGCTGTCGACGAGGCCCTTGTAGCGCGCTTCGCTTTCGTGCAGCCGTGCGTTGATCGCCGAAACCGCGGCGAGCGAGGATTCGAGTCTCTCGGTCAGAATGCGCAATTCGGCGGTCGTCGCCTGCAGCGTGCGCGCGCGCTCCCGCGCTCGCAGCAAACCCAGGAACAACACGCCCACGCCCAGCAGCGCGAATGCAACCAGAAACAGCGGCGAGAACAGCGTCACGCGCCCATGGGCGAGCAAATCGGCGAGTGCCGCCCCGCCTACGGCCAGGACGCCCATGCCGAAAACCAGTTTTCCTGTACGCGCCAACGCCAAAGGGCAGCCTTCTTCTGGTCTGCTCGGCGCAACTTAGCCTTGTGCGGTCTTGAGAAAGCTTTAATCGAAATTGAGACCCCCGGCCGATAAGGTTAATATCGCGCGCTCGCAAATTCTGGGGTGAGCTTCAACCAACAACGGGAGGATTGCATGCGTTCACGCATCATTCTGCTTGCCGGTGCATTCGCGCTGATGAGTGGAGCGGCCATGGCCGAAGATCCCATGATGAACACCTATGACAACACGATCACCACGAAGAACACGGCGACCGGCGTCACCGGCACGCTGCTCTTCGACAAGGACATGACCTATACCGCCAAGGGCACCGACAAGGACGGCAAGCCGGCCGAATACAAGGGCACTTGGGCGATCAAGGACGATGGCAAGACCATCTGTCTGACGCCAACATTGCCGCCCGACATGAAGGACGGTCCCAAGCCCTCCTGCTCGCCCTTCGAGGAACACAAGGTCGGCGATAGCTGGCAGGTCACCAACGACCAGAACGAGACCTATGAGGTCTCTTTAACCGCCGGTCGCTAGACCTCCATCATGCGGAAAAGGTCGCGGGGGGAACTCCCTCCGCGGCCTTTTTCTTTGCCGGCACAGAGAGTTGCCGGCGGCACTTCACGCCCGCGCACCCCGCCCGTCACAAAAGCTTCGCAGAACTGTGATGGACGTTGCACTGAACCGGCCCGTTATCGGCTCCGGCACTGTCTCCGCGAGCAAAAAAGCGAAGCGCCACCGGGCGGGCCGCCTGTGAACGCGTGAATTGGGGGGCTACCAGCGCCCTTCGATTCCTCTAAAAGGAAGACCGGCAATCCCCATGGTCGATCTCGCCTTGACCGAACAACTCGTCTCCGAAACGAGAGTTGCGGCGCTTCGCCGTTTTGGCCGGCGCGATGCGCGCTTCCGCGTCATGACGCAGATCTCGGCCATCCTGGTGGTGGCGATTTTCGTGGGCGTGCTGATTTCGCTGGCGCTGGGTTCCAGGCTCGCCTTTTCGAAATTCGGCTGGAATTTTCTCGTCACCCAGGTCTGGAACCCGGTGACCGAGCAGTTCGGCGGGCTGGGCGCGATCTACGGCACGCTCGTCACCTCGGCTCTGGCGATGGCGGTGGCGGTGCCGGTCGGAATCGGGATCGCGATCTTTTTGACCGAAATCTGCCCGCGCGCGCTCAAGCGCCCCATCGGCATCGCCATCGAGCTGCTCGCAGGGATTCCCAGCATCATCTATGGCGTATGGGGCCTTTTCGTCTTCGTTCCCTATTTCCAGCAGCACATCGAGACGCACATCATCAACACGTTCGAAGGCATCCCGGTCCTGGAAGATCTCTTCGGCGGCGCGCCCTACGGCATCGGCATCTTCGCCGCGTCGCTGATCCTTTCGATCATGATCCTGCCGTTCATTTCGGCGGTGACGCGCGATGTGTTCGAAACGGTGCCGCCGATCCTGAAGGAAGCCGCTTACGGGCTCGGCTGCACGACATGGGAAGTGATGTGGAACGTCGTGCTTCCGTTTTCGCGCAACGGCGTGGTGGGCGGGGCGATGCTCGCGCTCGGCCGCGCCCTCGGCGAGACGATGGCGGTCACCTTCGTCGTGGGCAATGCACACAATATCTCGCTTTCGCTGCTCGCGCCCGGCACGACGATCTCGGCGGCCATCGCCAATGAATTCACCGAAGCGGTGGGCGATGTCTATCAATCCTCGCTCATCGCGCTCGGCCTGATCCTTTTCGGCATCACCTTCATCGTGCTGGCGGGCGCGCAATTGATGCTGCGCAGCCTCGAATTGCGCGCGGGCGGGCGCTCGTCATGAGCCGCATGCTCTATGCGCGCCGGCGCATCCGCAACCGGCTGTTCCTGACGCTCTCGGTGGGCGCGGCCGGATTCGGGCTGGCCTGGCTCGCCGCCATTTTGAGCGCGCTGGTGATGAAGGGCATCGATTCGCTGTCGTGGAGCATCTTCACCGAGACGACGCCCACGCCCGGCTCGGCGGGCGGGCTTGCCAATCCGATCGTCGGCAGCCTGATCATGAGCGTGATCGCGGTGGCGGTGGGAACGCCCATCGGAATCCTGGCCGGCACCTATCTCGCCGAATATGGGCGCCACACGCGCATCGCCTTCGTCGTGCGCTTCACCAATGACATTCTGCTCAGCGCGCCTTCGATCATCCTGGGCCTCTTCATCTACGTCATCATGGTCAACAATTCGCACGAGACCTTCATCAAGACGCTTTGCGATGCCGCACTCGGCAGCTATTGCCCGCTCGGCCATTTCTCGGCCTGGGCCGGTTCGGCCGCGCTCGCCGTCATCGTCATTCCCGTCGTCGTGCGCACGACGGAAAACATGCTCCTGCTCGTGCCCAATACGCTGCGCGAGGCGGCGGCCTCCATCGGCGCGCCGCGCAGCATTTCGATCCGGCGGGTGACGTGGCGGGCGGCGCGCGCGGGCATCATCACGGGCGTCCTGCTTGCCGTCGCGCGCATCTCCGGCGAGACCGCGCCGCTTCTCTTCACCGCCTTCAACAACCAGTTCTTCTCGCTGCACATGAACCAGCCGATGGCCAATCTTCCCTACGTCATCTTCCAGTTCGCGATGTCGCCTTACGACGATTGGCATGCGCTGGCCTGGGCGGGCGCGCTTCTGATCACGGCGGCGGTGCTCGCGCTCAGCATTTTCGCCCGCGTGCTCGAAGGCAAGAGGAGTGCGTCATGAACGACATGAAGCCCATCGGCCAGAAGACGCGCATCGACATCAAGGACCTCTCCTTCTATTACGGCCGCAACAAGGCGCTGAAGGAAATTACGCTGCCGCTCTACGACCGCCGCGTCACCGCCTTCATCGGGCCGTCGGGCTGCGGGAAATCCACGCTGTTGCGCGTGATGAACCGCATCTACGAGCTTTATCCCAATCAGCGCGCCGAAGGCGAAGTGATGTTCGACGGCGAGAACATCCTGTCGGGCAAGCTCGACGTCAATCTGTTGCGCGCCAAGATCGGCATGGTGTTCCAGAAGCCGACGCCCTTTCCCATGACGATCTACGACAACATCGCCTTCGGCATCGCGCTCTATGAGCGCCTGCCCAGGAGCGAGATGAGCGACCGCGTCGAGCATGCGCTGCAGCGCGCGGCGCTGTGGGGCGAGGTGAAGGACAAGCTGAAGGATTCCGGCTTGAGCCTTTCGGGCGGTCAGCAGCAGCGCCTCTGCATCGCGCGCACGGTTGCGACGCGGCCGGAAGTGATCCTGCTTGACGAGCCCTGTTCGGCGCTCGATCCCATCTCGACGGCCAAGATCGAGGAGCTGATCGACGAATTGTCGAACGAGTACACGATCATCATCGTCACCCACAACATGCAGCAGGCCTCGCGCACCTCGGACTATACGGCCTTCATGTTCCTGGGCGAGCTGATCGAATTCGGCGAGACCGAACAGGTCTTCACCGCGCCCAAGAACCGGCGCACGGAAGAATATATTACGGGCCGGTTCGGCTGATCGTCATGCTTCGAGGCGCTGCTTTCGCAGCGCACCTCAGCATGACGCGAGACTTTGGTCGTCATCCTGAGGTGCGAGCGCAGCGAGCCTCGAAGGATGACTACACGTAATCCTCCGCCATCGTGGCGTCCTCGCGCGGTCGCGAGATCGCATTGAACAGTCCGCTCAGCACCACGCTCACCACGATGTTCAGCACGAGCGAGGAAAGTGCGGCGTAACACGGTATCGTCCAGCCGAAGATGTGCAGCGCATAGATCGATTTCTCGAAATTGAGCGCTGCCGCCATCCAGGTGCCGCTCGCGATGCCCGCCGCCCAGCCGCACAACAGCGCGTAAGGATTGAGCCAGCGTGTGTAAAGCCCGATGAGCACGGCGGGCAGCGTCTGGATGATCCAGATGCCGCCCAGCAATTGCAGCTCGATGGCCTGCTTCTGCAGCTTGATGATGAAAACGAGCGCGCCGGCTTTCACCACCAGCGAGGCGATCTTCGCGACCTGGCTTTCGCGCTTGGGTTCGCAATTCGGATCGAGATATTCCTTATAGATGTTGCGCGTGAAGAGATTGGCGCAGGCGATCGACATGATGGCGGCCGGCACCAGCGCGCCGATCGCGATGGCGGCGAAGGCAACGCCCACGAACCAGCCCGGAAACATTTTCAGGAACAGCGCAGGCACGGCATAATTGGCGTGGAATTCCTTGAAGCCGCCGGCGAAAGCGGGATCGGTGCCGACGCCTGCGGCGATCGCCATGAATCCGAGCAGCGAGATCAGCGCCAGCGCGATGGAATAGGCCGGCAGCGCCACGGCGTTGCGCCGGATCACATGGCGGCTCGACGAGGACAGCACGCCCGTCACCGCATGCGGATAAAGGAAGAGCGCCAGCGCCGAGCCGAGCGCGAGCGTGGCATAGGCGCTTTGCGCGCCGAGATTTCCGGCCGTGGCGGGCGCGAGCAGCAGATTCTTCGGATCCACGCTCGCGAAAATCTTCGCATAGCCGCCGATCTCGGCGGGGATGACGATCACGGCGGCAATCACCGTGATGTAGATGAGCAGATCCTTCACCACCGCGATCATGGCGGGCGCACGCAATCCGCTGGTGTAGGTGTAGGCTGCCAGGATCACGAAAGCGATGATAAGCGGAAATTCGCCGTGAATGCCCAGCCCCGCGATCACCACTTCGATGCCCACGAGCTGCAGCGCGATGTAAGGCATGGTCGCGACAATGCCCGTGATCGCGATGGCGAGCGCCAGCGTTCCCGAGCCGAAACGTCCGCGCACGAAATCGGCCGCCGTCACATAGCCGTGCTTGCGCGCGACCGACCACAGCCGCGGATAGACCGCGAACAGGATGGGATAGACGAAGATCGTGTAAGGCACGGCGAAGAAGCCGACCGCGCCCGCGCCGAACATCAGCGCCGGAACCGCGACGAAGGTGTAGGCCGTGTAGAGATCGCCGCCCAAAAGGAACCAGGTGACGACGGTGCCGAAGCGCCGCCCGCCCAATCCCCATTCCTGCAATTGGGAGAGATCGCCTTTGCGCCAGCGCGCGGCGACGAAGCCCAGCAACGTCACGAACGAAAAGAGCGCGATGAAGACCGTGATCGCGATCCAGTCCAACGGCGCGCCCATCATTGGGCTCCGTCGTTCTTTTGCCCGCGCTCCCCGGCGCGATAAACGGGCCACAGAAGCAGAGCGCCCAACAGGATCCAGAGCATCTGGTACCAGTAATAGAAAGGAATGCCCGCGATCTCCGGCTCCACGCGGTCATAGAACGGAACCCAGAGAATGGCGACGAACGGAACGACGAGAAGAAGATGCACCAGACGAAAGCGCGTGCGGCCGCCCATTGCTGCCCCCGGCATTGGCCCCGGAACTGATTACGGCATTATCGGTTTTTCGCCAAGCGTCAGGCGCGCAGGCCGATGACGGCGCGGCGCAGGAGATAGATCGCAAGCGCCGTCAGCGCGATGGCGACGAGCTGGTGCGCCTGAAGATATTGCCCGGCCCGCTCGGCGAACGCGCGCGCCTCTTCGGCATGCGGAAGCCGCATTAGCCAATGACCGGAGGCGTCCATCCAATTGTGCGCGGCAGCCCGCAAATCGGGTCCGCCGGCGCTGTGCCACGCATCGGCGACCTGGTTCAGCGCGGGCACCGCGCCGACGCCGCCGCCGATGCCGGCCGCGAGCGCGATGCGCTTGACGGCTCCGGTCCTGGGTTGGGCTTGCGCGGCCGTCACGCTGCGCGCCGGCGCCTGGGGCGGTGCGCCCGGCTGGAGATGAATCGCCTGGTTCGCGAGAAACAGATATCCGTCGCTCGATTGTTCGCCCGGCGAGCAGAGGAAAAGATCGCGCTCGGCCTTGCGGCGCTGCTCGAGTCCTTTCAGCGTCACCAGCCGTCCGTTCACATGCGATTTCACGAAGCGCTCCATCTCATCGGCCGCGCCCTGGCGGTCGCCGCGATTGAGCAGCTTCACGCAGGTCGAGCGCGAAAACGCCGGCCCGCCGATGTTGAAGGCGAGCGAGACGAGCGCTGCGTTTTCGTTGTCGTTGAGCGGAACCTTCACGCTGCGCAGGACATCGGCCTGCGCGGTGTTGAGATCCTGGCGGAGAAATTCGTCGGCCTGTTCGGGCGTGATGCTGCTTCCCGCGCGCACGCGGCCCGTATGGCCGTAGCCGATCGTGCGCACGCCCGCGGGATCGGTATAGGCGTCGAGCTTCAGGCTTTCGAAATGTTTGACGAGCGCGATCGCCTCGGGCGGAAGTTGCGTGGCGGTCATGGCGAAACACTTTCGATCGGGATGTGCTGCTGGCCCGTAATGTCGCCCACGCCGCAATAGGAGAGCATCGCCGAAAGCACGAAGGCCGCCGCCAGCCGGACCTTTCGGAAGAGGCGGCGGAAGAAGCCCCTGCGGCGTGCTGCGATCACTTTGCTCGGCATAACGGACGCTTCGAAGTTTCTGCGCCCAATACGAAATCACCCGCGACGCAGCTTCCGGTTGATCACGATCAAATAAATTATCTGGAGTGGTAAGGAGATTCCGGGACAGAATAAAAGCCATGCCAATTCGGCTATAATTTGCATTGGGTCGAACAAGGGATGGGGTGCCATGCGAATACTCATTGCCGGTATTTTGGGCGCGATCGCGATGTTCGTCTGGACGTCGATCGCCCATGTCGCGACGCCGCTCGGTCATATCGGCTTCAGCCAGATTCCGAACGAGGTTCCCGTGGTCGAGGCGATGGAACGAGCCATCGGCGATCACGACGGGCTGTATTTCTTCCCGTGGGTGGATCCGTCCGATTCCAGGGCGATGCAGAATTACGCCGAGAAGACGAAGAATTCGGCCTCGGGCTTCATCATCTATCATGCCCCGGGCGCGTCGAACGACATGATGAAGCCGATGATCTACGAATTCGCGAAGGAGCTGATCGAGGCACTGATCGCGGCCTTTCTCGTCGGCGTGGCTGGCAGTGCGGGTTACGCGGGACGCGTGGGCTTCGTCACGTTGGTCGGCGTGACCGCGGCCATCTCCACCAATGCGTCCTATTGGATCTGGTACAAATTCCCCTGCGACTACACGCTCGCCTATATGGCGATCACGCTGATCGGCTATTTCGTAGCGGCGCTGGTGATCGCGGCGATCGTGCGAACGAGGCAGGCACCGGCCGCCTGATCAGGCCAGATGCGCGAGCCTGCGATAGGATAGCGCCTCGGCCACATGGGGGCGCGCCACGATCTCGCTCGCGGCGAGATCGGCGATGGTGCGCGCCACGCGCAGCACGCGGTGATAGCCGCGTGCCGTGAGCCGCATGGCGTCGGCCGCATCGGCGAGAAGTGCTGCGCCTGATTTTTCCGGCGCGGCGACATCGTCCAGCAATTCGCCTTCGGCCTGCGAATTGGTGCGGATGTTTTTCCCCTCGTAACGCTTGCGCTGAATGTCGCGGGCGCGCGCCACGCGCGCCGCCACTTCGGCCGAACCTTCGGCCGGCGGCGGAAGCGCGAGGTCCTGCGCGGAAACGCTCGAGACTTCCACATGGATGTCGATGCGGTCGAGCAGCGGACCGGAGAGGCGCGATTGATAATCGGCCGCGCATTTGGGCGCGCGTCCGCAGGCCTGCGCGGGCTCGCTCAGATAACCGCAGCGGCAGGGGTTCATCGCCGCCACCAATTGGAAGCGCGCGGGAAACCGCACATGCGCATTCGCCCGCGCCACGACCGCATCGCCGGTCTCGATGGGCTGGCGGAGTGAATCCAGAACGCCGCGCTGAAACTCGGGAAGCTCGT
>DATIZS010000343.1:0-4555 GCA_035516955.1 Rhizomicrobium sp. | reverse complement strand
TCGCCATACGTACTACTCCCTACGGGAAACTCCGAATTACGGGTCGGCCCGGAACGGATCATTTTACTAGTCGTTAAGACCATCAACGGGGCTAACAAATGTCAGAATCACACGCGGCGCTTCACGCCGTCGCGCATTTCGCGTCAGCCGAAAGCCACGTCTCCGCGCTGCCCGAGCGCAACGAAGCCGCACTCGAGGCGCTCCACAATTGCGGCACGGTTTCGCGTTTCGGCCGCAACCAGACGATCTTCAACGAAGGCGACGATGCGCGCTATTCCTATCGCGTGGTCGAGGGCGGCGTGCGTCTTTGCAAGCTGATGCCGGACGGCCGCCGCCAGATCGCCGAGTTCATGCTGCCGGGCGATCTCTTCGGATTCGAATTCGGCGACGAGCATTCGCTCACCGCCGAAGCGCTGGGCGATGTCGTGGTCATGCGCTGCGCGCGCTCGCATATGGAGCGGCTGAGCGACGAACAGCCCGCCATCCGCAAGCAGCTCATGAGCCATCTGCGCCGCGAGCTTTCCTCGGCCCAGATCCATCTCGTGATGCTCGGCCGCCAGACGGCGAAAGAGCGCGTGGCGTCTTTCCTTCTGCTTCTCGCCGAACGCGGCGAAGCCCAGGACGGCGATACGGTCGCGCTGCCGATGAGCCGCCAGGACATCGCCGATTATCTGGGGCTCACCATCGAAACCGTGTGCCGCGCGCTCAGCGATCTCAAGCGCGAGCGCATCATCGGCGTTCCCAACCGCCACGAAGTGCAGATCCGCAACATCACGGCACTCGAAACCATCGCCGAATGCGACGAATGAAATAGGACCCTCGGAAAGGGGGCGTGCCATGGAGTTCCGCAAGATTCTCGTTCCCGTGACCGGCGCCAAGCAGGATCAGGCGGCGCTGGCCATGGCCTTTGCCGCCGCCAAGCCGTTCAACGCGCATGTGGAGGCGCTCTTCGTCCATCCCGATCCGCGCGAGGCCGTTCCTTACGTCGGCATGCCCGTCTCGCCCGAAGTGATCCAGCAGATCGTCGACAGCGCCGAGGAGATCGCGCGCAAGGCCTCGAAGGCAGCCCATGTCACGCTCGAAAAATCCGCCGCCCACGCGGGCGCCAAGCTCGTCGAACATCCGATGACCGGCGCCGGCTTCGTTACCGCCTGCTATCGCGAGGTCAACGGCCATTTCATCACGCGGGTGGGCGAGGCGGCCAAGCTTGCCGATCTCGTCGTCTTCGGCCCGGCGACCCTCGACAGCGGACCCGACATCAGCGGCGCCTTCGTCGAGACGCTGACGCATGTGCAACGCCCCGTGCTGCTCGCGGGCGAAGGCGCTGCTCACGTGCTCACCAAGAAGATCGTCATCGGCTATGACCGCAGCGTCGCCGCCAGCCACGCGATCAGCGCGGCGCTGCCGTTTCTGACGCGCGCCCAGGAAGTCGAGCTCATCGCGGTGGAGGATACGCCGCTCGACACGCGAAGCCTCGACGACGCGGTCGAATATCTCGCGCTGCACGGCGTTTCCGCCCGCTCGCATATCATCTCCAAAGGCGAGCGCAGCGCGGCCGAAGCGCTCCTCGATGCCGCGGCCAAAGCGGGCGCAAGCCTCCTCGTCATCGGCGGCTACGGCCACAGCCGCGTGCTCGAATCGCTCTTCGGCGGCACCACGCTGCATCTGACCCGCCACCGCGCCATGCCGCTCTTCATGGTTCATTGAACGGAAACGCGCTTCCGCGGAAGGACTTACGAACGGTTTTTGCCCCGGCCCCCGCCGCCGAATTGTTTTATTGCGCGTTACCATGATGTGCTTTTCGCGCTTGCTTCCCGCCGTCGTCGTGCCGAAATAGCCCGTTCAAGAGGCATGGCCATGAAGAACAGGAAACCGCTCAGCCTGCATGTTCCGGTTCCAGAACATCGCCCCGGCGACAAGCCCGATTTCAGCGAACTCAAGGTGCCCGATGCGGGAACGGTGAAGCGCCCGCCGGTCAATGCGCGCGCCCACGAGATCACCGATCTGGCTTACGCGCTCATCCGCGTGCTCGACAACGGACAGAAGGCGGTGGGCTCGTGGAATCCGAAGCTCGGTCCCGAAACGCTGAAGCGCGGCCTTCGCGCCATGATGCTGACGCGCGCCTATGACGACCGCATGTATCGCGCCCAGCGGCAGGGCAAGACATCGTTCTATATGAAGTCGACCGGCGAGGAAGCGGTGTCGGTGGCGGCCGCGCTCGCGCTCGAACCGGGCGACATGTGTTTTCCCTCCTACCGCCAGCAGGGCATCCTCATCACGCGCAACTATCCGATCTTCGAGATGATGTGCCAGGTCTATTCCAACGTGAAGGATCCGCTGAAGGGCCGGCAATTGCCGATCATGTATTCCTCGAAGGATCACGGCTTCTTTTCGATCTCGGGAAATGTCGGCACGCAATTTCCCCAGGCCGTGGGCTGGGCGATGGCGAGCGCCTACAAGGGCGACGACCGCATCGCCGCAAGCTGGATCGGCGAAGGCACGACCGCGGAAGGCGATTTCCATCACGCGCTCAATTTCGCGAGCGTCTATCGCGCGCCGGTGATCCTCAATGTCGTCAACAATCAATGGGCGATCTCGACCTTCTCCGGCATTGCCGGCGCGGACGAAGCGACGTTTGCCTCCCGCGCCATCGGCTATGGGCTGCCGGGCCTGCGCGTGGACGGCAATGATTTCCTCGCCGTCTATGCGGCGACGCAATGGGCGGCGGAGCGCGCGCGCGCAAATCTCGGTGCGACGCTGATCGAACTCTACACCTACCGCGCCGAAGGCCATTCCACGAGCGACGATCCTTCGCGCTATCGCCCCACCGACGAAGCCAAGGCCTGGCCGCTCGGCGATCCCATCGAACGTTTGAACCGGCATCTCATCGGCCTCGGCGCCTGGAGCGATGCCGAACAGGAAGCGCTGCACAAGGAACTGGTCGAGGACGTCCGCGCCGCGAACAAGCAGGCCGAAAGCATCGGCACGCTCGGCACCGGCCAGCCGCCGCCCGTCGCCACCATGTTCGAGGACGTGTTCAAGGAAATGCCCTGGCATCTCGCGCGCCAGCGCGGCGAATTGGAGGCGTGACATGGCGATGAACATGATTCAGGCCCTCAATTCGGCCATGGACGTGATGCTGGCGAAGGACCCGAACGTGCTGATCTTCGGCGAGGATGTGGGTTATTTCGGCGGCGTCTTCCGCGCCACCGAAGGCTTGCAGAAGAAGCATGGCCTCACGCGCTGCTTCGACACGCCCATCGGCGAAGGCGGCATCGTGGCGACCGCCATCGGCATGGGCGCTTACGGATTGCGGCCCGTGGTTGAAATCCAGTTCGCCGATTACATCTATCCCGCCTTCGATCAACTCGTGTCGGAAGCGGCGCGCCTGCGCTATCGCTCGGCCGGAGATTTCCACGCGCCCATGACCGTGCGCACGCCTTATGGCGGCGGAATCTTCGGCGGCCAGACGCACAGCCAAAGCCCCGAAGCTTTGTTCACGCATGTCTCGGGATTGAAGACGGTGGTGCCCTCCAATCCGTATGATGCGAAAGGCCTGTTGATCTCCGCCATCGAAGACGACGATCCGGTGATCTTCCTCGAACCCAAGCGCATCTATAACGGCCCATTCGACGGCCATCACGAACGCGCCGTGCAACCGTGGTCGAAACATCCGTTGAGCGATGTGCCCGAGGGTTATTTCAACGTGCCGCTCGGCAAGGCCGCAACGTTGCGCGAAGGAAACGATCTTACGGTTCTGGCTTACGGCACCATGGTTCATGTCGCGCTCGCGTCGGCCGCGGAAGCGGGCGTCGATGCCGAGATCATCGATCTCAGAACGCTTGTGCCGGTCGATATCGAAACCATCGTGAAGTCTGTCGAGAAAACCGGCCGCTGCGTGATCGTGCATGAGGCCACGCGCACCTCCGGCTACGGCGCGGAACTCTCGGCGCTCGTGCAGGAGAATTGCTTCTGGCATCTGGAAGCGCCCATCGAGCGCGTCGCCGGCTGGGATACGCCCTATCCGCACGCCTTCGAATGGGATTACTTTCCGGGGCCGAAGCGCGTCGCCGCCGCCATGCGCCGCGCGATGGAGGGCTAGATGGGCCGTTACGTTTTCAAATTGCCCGATGTCGGCGAAGGCACGGCCGAAGCCGAAATCGTCGCCTGGCATGTGAAGGTCGGCGACGAAATCCACGAAGATCAGAATCTGGTCGACGTGATGACCGACAAAGCGACGGTCGAAATGACGTCGCCGGTTTCCGGCAAGGTGATCTCATTGCACGGCGAGCCCGGCGAAATGGCGGCGGTGGGTGCCGCGCTCGTCGAACTCGAAATCGAAGGCGAGGGCAACGTCAAATCCAACGGCCACGACCGCGCGAAGGCGGAAGCGAAAGCCGAAACGAGAAAATCTGAAAAGAAAATCCAAAAAGATTCCCTCTCCCCCACCGGGGGAGAGGGTCAGGGCCTGTCGCGGCGTAGCTCCGAAGGAGCGAAGCCGGATGAGGGGGTGTCGAAACCTGCGCACGCGTCGTCGCCCCCTCACCCCGGCCCT
>DATIZS010000342.1:0-2943 GCA_035516955.1 Rhizomicrobium sp. | reverse complement strand
GCGCCTGCCATTGCCCGAGCGCAGCAGCGATATCTGGCACGGCTATTTCGGCGGCGCGCGGCCGGGGCTTCTTTACGGCTATCGCGTGCACGGGCCTTACGATCCGCTGAACGGCCACCGATTCAATCCCAACAAGCTCCTGATCGACCCTTACGCGCGTGCGCTCGACCGCAGCTTCGAATGGAACGATATCCATTGCGGCTATATCGTGGGCGATCCGCGCGGCGATCTCTCGTTCGATACCCGCGACAATGCCGCGCTCATGCCGAAATGCCGCGTCGTCGCGCCGCGCGCGGAAAGCGGCGCAAAGCTCGAAACGCCGCTCGCAAAAAGCGTGATCTACGAAATGCATGTGCGCGGCGCGACGATGCGCCATCCCGATATTCCCGAAAAACTGCGCGGCACGTTTGCGGGCCTGGCGCGGCCGGAAATGCTGAACCATCTGCGCGATCTCGGCGTGAGCGCCGTCGAGCTTCTGCCCGTTCACGCCTATGCCACCACGGCCGCGCTGGCCGGGCGCGGTTTGCGCGAATATTGGGGCTATAATTCGATCGGTTTCTTCGCGCCCGAGCCGCGTTATCTCTCGACCGGCGATGTGGGCGAATTCGCCGGCATGGTGCGCGCCTTTCACGACGCGGGCATCGAAGTGATCCTCGATGTCGTCTTCAACCATTCCGGCGAAGGCGACGAACGGGGGCCCACGCTTTCCTTTCGCGGCATCGACAATGCCTCCTATTACTGCTTCGACGGCGACGGGCGCCGCTATCTCGATTTCACCGGCTGCCGCAACACGCTGAACATCGCCCATCCCCGCGTGCTGCAATTGGTGATGGATTCGCTGCGCTACTGGGCGGGCGAAATGGGCGTGGACGGTTTCCGCTTCGATCTCGCCGTCAGCCTCGCGCGCGAGGCCCATCATTTCTCGCCGCATGCGGCGCTCTTCGCCACGATCGCGCAGGACCCGGTTCTCGCCAACGTCAAGCTGATCGCCGAGCCGTGGGATCTGGGCGTCGACGGCTATCATCTGGGCGCTTTTCCGCAAGGCTGGAGCGAATGGAACGACAAATACCGCGATACGCTGCGCCGCTTCTGGCGCGGCGAGGGCGGGCTTCCGGGCGATCTCGCCTACCGGCTGACCGGATCGAGCGACATGTTCGCGCGCGGCCCGCTCGCGAGTGTGAATTTCGTGACCGCCCATGACGGGTTCACACTTCAGGATCTCGTGAGCTACGACGCGAAACACAACGCCGCCAACGGCGAAGACGATCGCGACGGCCCGAACGAGAATTTCAGCTGGAATTGCGGCGTGGAAGGCGCGACGCACGATCCCGCGATCCGCGCCTTGCGCGCGCGCCAGAAGCGCAACATGATGGCCACGCTTCTGTTGTCGCAAGGGCTGCCCATGATCCTCGGCGGCGACGAGATCGGGCGCACGCAATCGGGAAACAACAACGCCTATTGCCAGGACAATGACATCAGCTGGTACGACTGGCAGAACACCGATTGGAAATTCCACGATTTTGTGCGCCGTATGATTGCGATAAGGCGGGAGAATCCCGCCTTCCATCGCGCCGGATTCTTCCACGGCAGTCACATCAACGGCAGTTCGCTGCGCGATATCGTCTGGCTTGCGCCGGGGGCGCGCGAAATGACGGACGAGGATTGGAACGCAAAGGAATTGCGCGCATTCGGCGCACGCTATGCCGCCGATCCGCAAAGCGAAGGCGCGCGCGCCTTTCTTCTCCTGATGAATGCGGGCGAATCGGCGGAGCGTTTCCGCCTTCCGGATGTGGAGCCGAATGCGGCGTGGCGCGTCATCTGCGATACGGCGCTGGAGGACGAGCCGCCGCCGGCCACCCACGAAGCGGGCGCGATGTTCGCGGTCGAGGGCCGTTCGCTCGTGCTGCTGGCGGGCGCGGAGTGACGCGATGGAGGCGCTCGACCGCCTGGCGAACGCGGCAGGGATCGAACCGCGCTACTGGGACATCGAAGGCCGCTTGCACGAACGCACGCCCGAAACCGCGCGTCATTTGCTGGCCGCGATGGGGATTGCCGCTGGCAACGATGGCGAAATCGCCGCAAGCCTGAAAGCGCACGCCGAAGCGCCATGGCGCTCGGCTTTGCCGCCTGTCGTCATCGCACTCGAAGGACGCGCCATCGCCGTTCCGTTCCGCGCGGCCGAACATGCGCAAAGCGCGCGCTGGACGCTCGAACTCGAAAGCGGCGAGCGGCGAGAGGGCGAATGCGCTTTCGCCGATCTGCCGGTCGAATATCGCGAGGAGATCGATGGTGTGCGGCTGGCGTTGCGTCATCTGCATCTTCCGGCTGCGCCCGCCGGTTATCATCGATTGCAGGTGAATGAATTTGCGGCGCCGCTCATCGCCGGATATGCGGAATGCCATCTGCCGCCTCCTGGCCGACGCTATTGGGGCATCTCCGCCCAGCTTTATGCGCTGCGCTCGGCGCGCAACTGGGGGATGGGCGATTTCTC
Source organism: Rhizomicrobium sp. (assembly GCA_035516955.1). Taxonomy (GTDB): domain Bacteria; phylum Pseudomonadota; class Alphaproteobacteria; order Micropepsales; family Micropepsaceae; genus Rhizomicrobium. Next base: position 452 of record DATIZS010000342.1, on the reverse strand, counting down.
CGATCTCGCCGCGCTGATGGAGTGGACGGCGCGCAAGGGCGGAGATGCGGTCGGCATCAATCCGCTGCATGCGCTGTTTCTGGATGCGCCTGATTATCCGAGTCCTTACGCGCCGGCGAGCCGGCTGTTCCACAATCCGCTTTATCTCAACGTCGCTGCCGTTCCCGATTTCGCGGAATCGGAAAAGGCGCGCGCGCTTGTGCGATCGGGTGCGGTTGCCGATGCGATCGCAAAGGCCCGCGCAGCGAAGACCGTGGATTACGCTTCCGTCGCGAGCGCCAAGATGGCCGTGCTCGAATGTCTCTTCGCGCATTTCGGCAAAAACCACGCGAGCGATGAAAGAGGCCGCAGCTTTCGCAAATTCGTCGATAATGCGGGCCCCGATCTGCGCCACTTCGCGACCTTCCAGATGCTGGCCGAGCACTTCGCGGGTCACGACTGGCGCAAATGGG
>DATIZS010000341.1:0-4071 GCA_035516955.1 Rhizomicrobium sp. | reverse complement strand
ATGGCGAACACTTTGTTGGCGACCTCGCCGAGCGTCACGCCGGTGAACGAGCCTTCGAGGCCGCGCCGGAGCGAGGTGTTGACGCGCACCGTGCCCACGATCCTGTCGCCGTCCGTCACCACGATGTGGCGGAACATGTGATGGTGCTCGTCGGGCATGCGCAGGAACTCGTCGAAATGCATGTCCTTGGGCAGGAGCAGGAAATCCTTGTCCATCACGTCGGCGGCGGGCCGGATGAGGAACATGTTGGCGTGCAGCGCCTTGGGGATGAAATGCCGGCGCGCCACCAGCTTGATCGTGTAAATGTTCTCGCGGCTCAGCATGCGGCGGATGCCGATGCTGACCGCCACCGCCACGATCATCGGCATGACGATGTCGTAATCGCGCGTCATCTCGAAGATCATGGTGACGGCGGTCATCGCCGCACCCGTGCCGCCGCCCACCATCGCCGCCATGCCGACCATCGCGAAGGCGGGAATGCTGACGCCGGCGTGGGGGAAAACCATCTGCGCGATGGCGCCGCAGGCGCCGCCGAGCGATGCGCCCATGAAGAGCGACGGCGAAAAGATTCCGCCCGACGAGCCCGAGCCCAGGCTGATCGATGTCGCGGCGAGCTTGCTCGCGAAGAGAAGCGCCATGAAGGGCGCGGCCATCATGCCCCCGAGCAGGATGTCCTGCACCGTCGAATAGCCTACGCCGTCGATGTGATAATGGCCGGAGAACCGCAGGAACGCATACATCATCAAGCCGACCATCAGCATGCCGATGGCGTGGCGCAGATAGGGATTCTTCACCCGCTCGAACAATTCCTCCGCCGTGTGCAGCCCGCGGATGAAGCCCGTCGCGGCGACGCCCGTGACCGCGCCCAGCCCTGCGTAAAGCAGAAGCGCCGTCAGGCTCGATGGATGGTTCGACATGAACAAATCGGGCGGCACGTCGAAGGCGGGACGCAAGCCCAGGAACAATCGCCCGATGAAGGTGGCGGTGCCCGTCGCCAGCGCCACCGGCAGGAAGGTGCGCACGCTCACTTCCGGCATCATCAATTCGATGGCGAACATCACCCCGCCGATGGGCGTGTTGAACGTGGCCGCGATTCCCGCGCCCGCGCCCGCCGCTACCAGCGTGATGCGCTGCCAGGCTTCCATGCGGATGATCTGCGCCACCGTCGAGCCGAGCGAGGCGCCGATCTGGATGATAGGACCTTCGCGGCCGACCGCCGAGCCCGTGCCGATGGCGAGCGCGGAGGCGAGCGACTTCACGATGGCGATGATGGGCCGGATCTTGCCGTCCTTGTAGAAGATCGCGTCCATCACTTCGGGCACGCCATGGCCGCGCGCTTCGGGCGCGAATGTGTTCACCAGGAACACGACGCCCATGCCGCCGATCACCGGCACGAGCGCGATGCCGATCCCCCAGGGGCTCGCGGGGCTATAGACGTTTGCGTCGTAGGCGATCGCGAAATGGCCGTAATAGAAGAGGTTGTGGATGAAACCGATCAGGCCGCGAAAAAAAATGGCGCCGAAGCCGGTGATGATTCCGACCCCCACGGCGACGAGCGAAAATGTCAAAAGCCCGATGGGGCGCTCTGTCTCGGCGCTGCTCTCCATGATTCGCATTTAGGCCGCGATGGCCGCGAAATGCCAGAAGAAACGCTGCGGTTATTGCGCGCGGGCCTTACACGGCTTCTCTCAGCGACGCTTCGAGCTGGTCCATGAGGCCGTTGGTGCCACGCTCGCGCGCGCCCGCATCGTCATAGCCGTCGAAGAACGCGCCTTGCTCGGTGACGGTCATGCGCGTGCCCTTGCCGTCGGCCGCGAACTGGATGGTCGCCAGCGACACCGAGATCTTCTTCCCGTTGAGATGCATCTCGTAGACGTAGACGATGCGTTCGTTGGGCACGATGTCCCAATATTCGGCGCTGAATTCGGAGACCATGCCGCTCGGCCATGAGCCCTTCAGCCGGTCGCGTCCGCCGACGCGGAAATTCTGTTCGCGGTTTTCCGTTTTTACGTCGGAGGGTGGCGCGAACCAGCGTTCCTTCGCCTTGGGATCGGCCCAGGCTTGGAACACTTTGGAAGGTGGGAAATCGAGCTTGCGCTCGATGGTGAAGACGGCGTGCGCGGCGTTGCTCATGATGCCTCCTGAAGGAATTCGCCCAGCCGGTCGAGGCTCTCGGACCAGCCCTGGTTCATGCCGGCCATCATCATCTCGGAGAGATCGGTGAGTCCGGTGACGATGGTATAGAGCGTAAGTTTGGTTTTGCCGCCCTCCTCGGCGAAGAGGACGGTGGTGAGCCCTTCGAGATGCTGCGTGCCCGACGCGTCATAGGCGTTGTTGACGAAGACGATCCTGGCGGGCGTCACCACTTCGCGGAACGTGCCTTTCATCGTGTGTTCCATGCCGCCCGGCCCGCGCATCACGATCAGGATTTCGCCGCCGGCGCGCAGATCGACCTCGCACACCGGATTGGAGAACATGCGCGGTCCCCACCATTTCGCGAGCATGGCGGGATCGGTCCAGGCGCGGAACACGAGATCGCGGGGCGCATCGAAGATGCGCGTGAGCGTGAGTTCGCGGCGCCGGGCCGCGTTCGCCGATGCGGACATCGTTATTCTCCTTCAGGGCATTTTTTGATGAATGACCATCCACGGGATGCCGAACTGGTCGGTCACCATGCCGAAGCGGTGCGCGAAGAAGGTTTCGGCCATGGGCATTCCCAGGCTTCCCTTTTCCGACAGCGCCTTGAAATAGCGTTCGGCGTCGGCGGAATTTTCCGTGCTCAGCGTCAGCGTTGCGCCCTGCGGCTTGGAATAGCGGCCCGGCGGAGCGTCCGCGCCCATCACGATCGTGCCTGCAATATTGACGCGGCCATGGATGACCTTTTTATCCCAGCCCGCGGGCATGTTGCCCGCCATGGGCGATGCGCCATAGGTGGATATCACTTCGATTTTTCCGCCGAGAACCTTCTCGTAGAATTTGAAAGCCTCTTCGCAACTTCCGTCGAAACTCGGATGTGTATTGATCCGCATGTCGGTCTCCTATCTTCCCTGTTGTTGCGTCAGATAAGCATCGATATCGTCGTCATTTCTTTCGGCCACGTTTTTTCTCCTTGCCTTGAAGTTCCCTCAGATAAGCATCGAGGCGGTCGAAGCGTTCACCCCACATGCGGCGATATTCCTCGAGCCATTCGTCCACGGTCTTGAGCGCCTCGGGCTCCAGCCGGCAGGGGCGGTACTGGGCCTCGCGCGAGCGGCTGATGAGACCGGCATTTTCCAATACTTTCAAATGCTTGGAGATGGCGGGCCCACTCATGTCGAAGGGTTCGGCAAGCTCGCCCACCGAGCTTTCGCCGAGCGCCAGACGCGCCAGAATCGCCCGTCGCGTCGGGTCGGCGAGGGCGGAAAAGGTGGCGCTCAAGCGGTCGATCTGCATTGCTTCTGAACCATTCGGTTAAATAACTCGTCGGTTAAATACGCCGGTCTCAAACCCTCCGTCAAGCCCCGGTTGGCAGATTCGGCCATGGGCGCTAGAGTTATTTTGGATTGAATTATCCGAATTCGTCATGGCCGCCCTCGTGGCGGCCATCCATAACCTCCGTCCAGCAAGGTGTTTATGGATGGCCGGGACCCGCGTGCGCTTTCAGCTTCGGCGGGCAAGCAAGCCCGGCCATGACGTGAGAGGGAATGCGATTCAACTGAAATCGAACCTGCGCTAAGAACAGACGATGAAGATCAAGCTCTACAAGAACGATCTGCCTCCGGGCCTCGATCTCGGAACGGTCGTCGCGATCGACACCGAAACGCTCGGCCTCAATCCGTTTCGCGACCGGCTGTGCCTCGCGCAGTTGTCGTCGGGCGACGGCGTCTGCCATGCCGTGCAGTTCGAAGCGGCCGGCTACAACGCGCCCAATCTCACGCGCCTGCTCGCCGATCCGAAAGTGACGAAGCTCTTCCATTTCGCGCGCTTCGACATGGCGATGTTCAAGCGTTATCTGGGCGTGACGGTCGCGCCCGTCTATTGCACCAAGATCGCTTCGAAACTCGTGCGCACCTACACCGACAAACATGGACT
>DATIZS010000340.1:0-3324 GCA_035516955.1 Rhizomicrobium sp. | reverse complement strand
CGGCACCGGAAAGCGGCGCATCATAATTGTGCTGGACCAGATCTCCGATCCGCACAATACGGGCGCGATCCTGCGCTCGGCGGCGGCGTTCGGCGCATCGGCCGTGATCGTGCAGGACCGCCACGCGCCGCCGGAATCGGGCGCGCTGGCCAAAGCCGCGTCGGGCGCGCTCGACATCGTTCCTTACGTGGAAGTGGTCAATATCGCGCGCGCGCTGGAAGAGCTCGGCAAGCTCGGCTTCTGGCGCGTGGCGCTTGCCGGCGAAGGCGAGCAATCGCTGAAGGAAGCGGTTTCGGACGGCGACGTGGCGCTCGTGCTCGGCTCGGAGGGATCGGGCCTGCGCCGGCTCGTGCGCGAGCGTTGCGATGTGAGCGCCACCATCGCGATCGAGGCGCAAATGGAAAGCCTCAACGTCTCCAACGCGGCCGCGATCGCGCTTTACGAAATCAGGCGAAGTCAGTAGAGCGCGGCCACCACGTTCTCGCCGCCGTAATTCTCGATGAAGACGAGCACCTTGTAACCTTGCGCGTATTCGAGGCGGCCGTTCGCGTCGCGCGCCATCATGCCGTCATTGCTGGTGGTGCGCGTGTCGGCGTCGAAGGCGAATTCGGGCACGGCACCCTTGTATTTCGAGCGGATCAGCGATTGCAGCAGGGCTGCGTTCTCGGGCGCCAGGCGGATGCAGCCCGCGCTCGAGCGCGTGCCGAGCAGATCGATGTCGCTGCCGGTCGCGCCGTGAATGGCGAGCCCCGTCATGGATCCGTCCTTCTCCCATTTGAAGAACATCGCATGGGGCATGGGCTGGTCCCATTGCAGCGAGGTGTACTTCACGTAGAAGCGGTTGGGATCGAGTTCGTAATAGCCGCGCGGCGTGAAGCTCGGCGTCAATTGGCCGGCCACGTCGTATTCCAGCTTTTCGCGGCCGGTGGAAACGGGCCAGTCGTAGAGCAGCGCGAGCGATGCGCCCATCTTCTGGAACACGAACATGTGCTGCGCCCAGGGGCCCGTCTCCGCCTTGCTGACATAAAGGAAGAGATCGAAATTCTTGAACATGTCGCTGGTGAGGCTGTCGCGCAGGCGCTGCTGGACGCGGTCGATCTCGGCGCTGGTCGAGGGCGGCACCGATTTCGGCGGCAACGGCAGATTGTCGTCGGGCAAAACCTGCGGCGCGCCCATTGGCGCGAGCGCCGGCGGCTTGAGGCTCAGGCTCACGCTCGGTTCGGCAGCGGCGATTTTCTGTTGCAGCGTTTGAGGTGCGGCTTTCGGCGCGAGCTGGCGCGGCGGCGCAGTGGCCACGCGCTCGGGCGCGGAGCGCAGCGATTTGTGGATGGCGTCATAGACCGAGCTTGCTTCCTTGCCTGCGAATGCAAGCCCCGGCTTCACGGCGTAATCGTTGGCGGCGGCGAGAAAATCTTCGCCGCGGTCGCGTGCGTAATACGAAGCTTCATGGACGGCGCGGGCAAGCGGAGGGTTGTGCGCGAGCACGATCGACATCGCAAACCCACACGCCATTATCAGGTAGATCACGCTCAACTGCCGTACCGGCATTCAAGCACCCCACATGACCCAGCCCCTAGAATGTCCCATTTGGGCACATTAACCAATGCAAAAATGGCGTGTAGCGGTGCCATTCGCAACCTTCTTTCGCTTTTTCAGCCCCCTTTCGGCACGCTGGCGAGATCCCGGGCCAGCGTTCTGGCAGCGCGCCAATAACAAAATGCCGCAATGAGCCCGGCGACCGGACCAATCAACAACGCGTATCTGAGCGAGTTTGTGCCCGTATAGGGATGTAAAACATCGCTCAGGAATCCGACGGCCTGCGGGCCCAGCCCCAATCCAATGATGTTGAGGATGAAGAGAAGAATGGCGGCCGCGGTCGCACGCATGCGAAGCGGAACGAGCGCCTGAACCATGGTGACGCTCGGGCCCACGAACACCGCGCCCATCGCCGTCGGCACGATCGCGGCGAGAAGCGCGACCGTGGTACTCGGCGCGAGATAGAAGACCGGCGCGAACGGCACCGACAGAAAAACCGCGCCGATGGGCACATAGACATTCCAGCGCACGTCGCGCCGTCCGAGCCGGTCGGCGACGATGCCGGCGAGAAAGGTGCCCGCCCAGCCGCCGACGCCCGCAAGCGCGGCGAAGACGATTCCGATTTGCGCCGTCGTCATGCCGTGCGAACGGCTGAGGAAAGCGGGAATGAAGACCGTGGCGCCATAGCCCGAGAACGCGCACATCGCGCTGCCCAATGCGATGTAACGGAAGGAGGCTTGCGACCACAGGAACCGCGCGACCTTGCCGAACGGTATCTTCAATTTGTCGTCGCGCAGATTTTCGGAATGGCCGCGCAAGGGTTCGCGCATTGTGAACATCACGACGAAAACGAGAAGGAGACCCGGAACGCCCGACACCAGAAACGCCATGCGCCAGCCATAGACCTGCGCGATCGCGCCGCCGATGCCGAAGGCGAGAAGAATGCCGATGTTCAATCCCGCCGAATAGAAGGATTGCGCCGATGCGCGGCTTTCGGGCGGATACAGATCGGAGATGATGGCTTGCGCGGAAGGCCCCGTGCCCGCCTCGCCCACGCCCGTGCCCACCCGCGCCAGCAGCAATTGCCAGAAGCGCGCGGCGAGCCCGCACACCACCGTCATCAGGCTGAAGAGACCGAGCGAGATCGCGATGATGTTGCGCCTATTGGCGCGGTCGGCTGCGAGCGCGATGGGAATACCGAGCGTCGCATAGAAGAGCGCGAAGGTCGGCCCCGAAAGCAAGCCCAGCATCGTATCGGAAACATGGAATTCGTTCTTGATCGGCTGCAAGAGAATGGAGAGCACCTGGCGGTCGAGATAATTGACCACATACATCAGCGTGAGAATCACCAGGATGTAATGGCGGTACGCGTTCGAAAAGCCCGCGCCCGCGCGGCCGCCTTCCATGGCGTTTGCCGGATTCGTCACGCTCACCTCGTGGTCTTTTTCCGCGCGCCTCTTGCCGGGCGCGCGCGAGCGTAGCAGAAAGGACGCCGCCGGCCAGGAGTTTCGCAGACGTGAGCGCCTTACGCCCCTCCACCCATCTGGAAACCCACGACGTCTCCAACCAGCCGCCGCCCTTCGAGGATGTCAATCTCTTCGCCTCCGACATTGCGCTGCAAGAAGCGGTGGCCGCGGCGGGCGGGGCGGCGCATCGCGCGCGATTGACCGGTTTCGGCGCCAAGGCGGGGACCGCGCAAGTGGCCGAATGGGCGATGCAGGCCAACAGGAATCCGCCGCAGCTTCGCGCCTTCGACCGCTACGGCCAGCGCATCGACGAAGTGGAATT
>DATIZS010000339.1:0-7920 GCA_035516955.1 Rhizomicrobium sp. | reverse complement strand
TTGTCCTTCTTGGCGGCATCGTAATTGGGCGATTGCTGATTGGCGTCGAGCGCGGCCTGAACCTGCTTGGCCGAATCCAGACAGCCCGACGGGCTCGCATCGTCGGCCGCATTGGCGGGAAGGGCCGCGAGCGTCAGACAGGCGCCGGCGAGCGCGGCAAGACCGGCATATTTCAACTTGTACATGATTGCCTCCTCATCGAACCGGGCGTTCTTGCGCCGGCAAGCGGGAGATAGGTTGCAAGCGTGACGTTTGAAGTGAGGCGGTGTGTGAAGATTCGATCACGCAATCGGGAAAGCGAATGTTAAGCGAAAATTCTCACGGAAAATCGCGGTTGCGATGCGCAATCGACGCCATGCATGGCACCCATGCGCGACATGCGAAGATTCCAACTAGCACGCGCCGTTCATGACGGCGGCATTCATCCTGAAACTTCCGCAAGCGAGGGTTTTGAATTTTTCGCGACAGCCACCGGCGCCGATGCGTAAAGCGATTTCGACGCTTCCACGACATGCACGCCCGCGAGCCTCGGCCAGAGCGCGCGCCCGATGCGCTCCCAGCTCGCGCCGTCGCGCAACAGCCAGCGTCCGGGCAGCGGCGGAAAGAGCAGCGCCTTGTCCCACCGCTCGGGCGCGAACATCGCCTCGCCCATCAGGCGTGCGAGCTGGCGGCGCGTGAAGGGCCGGCCATGGCCGAAGGGCGAGCGCTCGACCCGCGCCCACAGGCTCGCGCGATTGGGCACGACGGCGATCAACCGCCCGGCCGGTGCCAGCACCCGCCAGATCTGGCGCATCAAGGGACGCGCGGCTTCGGCCGCCTCGATGGCGTGGACCATCAGGATGCGGTCGAACATGGCATCGGGGAAGGGCAGCGCGCTTTCCTCGCCCAGCACGGAGAGCGGCTTTCCGCCCGGCCAGGCCACGACCCCCTGCTGGGCGGGCATCAGCGCGATGACCCGTTCGGCCTCGCCCTGGAAGGGCGTTAGATAGGGCGGCGCGAAGCCATAGCCCAGAATCCGCAAGCCCGGCGCGGTGGGCCACAGCTTCTTGATTCGCCGGGCGATGAGGCGGCGGGTGACCTGCCCGATGGGGGCCTCGTAGAAGGCCGAGAGATCGTGCGCGTCGATCTGCATGACATTGGGGTAAACCGTGTCGCATCCCGGTTCAATGGCAAGACGGCTCTGGCTACGATGGGCGCCTCGACAAGGGTGAAGAAATGGCGAAATTGACGATCGAACTGGTTCCCTGCCTGAAGGACAATTACGCCTATATCGTCTCCGATGCCGGTCAGGGCGTGTGGGCGGTGGTCGATCCGTCCGAATCGGAGCCGGTGATTCGCGCGCTGGGCGAGCGCAAGCTCACCCATATCCTCAACACCCACCATCACCCCGACCACACCGGCGGCAATCTGGCGCTGAAGGCGCGCTACGAGGCCAAGGTCGTGGGGCCGGAGAAGGACGCAGCCCGCATTCCCGGCATCGATGTCGGCGTGTCGGAGGAAAAGCCCTGGATGTTCGGCCGGCACGAGGCGCGCATCCTGGAAATCCCCGCGCACACCAAGGCGCATATCGCCTTCTACTTCGCCGACGACGGTGCGGTCTTCACCGGCGACACGCTCTTCGCCATGGGTTGCGGGCGGCTCTTCGAAGGCACGCCGGAGATTATGTGGGCTTCGCTTTCGAAGCTGATGGCGCTGCCCGATTCCACGCGCGTCTATTGCGGCCACGAATACACGCTCAACAACGGACGCTTCGCGCTCACGCTCGAACCCGGCAATGCCGAATTGCAATCGCGCATGCGCTTCGTCGAAAGCCAGCGCGCGCAAGTGAAGCCGACGATCCCGACCGTGATGGGCCTCGAGAAGCGCACCAATCCGTTCCTCAGGCCCGGCTCGCCCGAGATCCGCAAGAAGCTCGGCATGGAAGCGGCAAGCGATGTGGACGTGTTCGCCGAAATCCGCAGGCGCAAGGATTCGTTCTGACGCCTGTGTCATTCGTTAACGCGTGAAAGACGTCCAGCCATCGTGGCGCGCCTGCAACAGTCCGGGCTCGGCGGATGAGCCATTCCCTCTTATACTGCGGCGCATAATGAGAATGGCCTCGCGTATCGAGCGGGCTGTGTTCCGGGCGAGAGGGATTCCATGCGCAATCTGCTTGTCGCGCTATGCGCGACTGTCTCATTTCTTGCGACCGCGGCCTATGCCGATCCGGCCGAGCAGCAACCGCCGCAGCAGCCGCCGCCCGAGCAATCCCAATACCAGCAGAACGTGACAGAGACGGTCTATGTCACCGCGCGCCGGCGCGAGGAAAACTTGCAGGCCGTTCCGCTCAACGTCACCGCCATCAACGGCGATGATTTGCGCGAGCAGCATGTGCAATCCGCGCTCGATCTGCAGAACATCGCGCCGACGCTGACGGTGGCGGGCAATCTCGGTTCGCGCGACACCGACGTCTTCACGATCCGCGGCCAAAGCCAGCCATTCGGCGGCGCCGATCCGGGCGTGCAGACCTATTTCGCCGAAGTGCCGTTCAACGCGAGCAGCCAGGCCGCGATGTACGATCTCGATAACGTGCAGGTGCTGAGCGGGCCGCAGGGCACGCTCTTCGGCCGCAACACGACGGGCGGCGCGATCCTCTTCGAGCCCAAGAAACCGACGGACGAATTCGGCGGCTATGTCGACGGCCAGATCGGCAATTACGCGATGCGCGAGCTGACGGCGGCGGTCAACATCCCGCTCGACGATACGTTTGCCGTGCGCATCGCCGGCGACGCCGCGCGCCGCCACGGCTTCACCAAGGATCTGAGCACGGGAAGCGATCTCGACAATCTCGATTACGACGCCTTCCGCGTCGGCGCGAACTGGAAACCGGCTAGCAATTTCGAGAACTACGTCGTCTACGATTATTACCGCAGCTCCAATCACGGCACCGGTGCTTCGCTCACCGGCATCAACACCGTCACCATCGACCAGCTCGCTTCGCAGCTCACGGGCACGGTCTGCACCACGCCGCCCGTGGACCCGACCTGCGGCGCGATCGAGAATTTCGAACTCGGGCTTCAGGGCGCGCTCGCGGCGCAACAGGCGCTCGGGACCCGCAAGACGACCTCGTCGATCGTGCCCGGCTATCGCCGCCAATCCTGGGGCCTCACCGATATCGCACGCTTCGACATCACCGATCATTTCCGCATCCGCAACATCTTCGGCTATCGCAATGACAAGGAGCGGCCGTCCTTCGATTACGACGGTTCCTTCCTGCCGCTGCTCGACATTCCCAATTCGCGCGCCTGGGAAAGCAATTCCTATCAGGTGACGGACGAATTCCAGCTCCAGGGCGAGAGCGACGACGATGCGGTGCAATGGATCGCGGGCTTCTATCACGAGCTCGATCACCCCAACGGCTATTCGGAGATCGAGCGGCAGACGCTCGGCGGCCCGCAACCTTTCGGCAGCCCGATCTTCGGCTTCGGCTCCGACGAATTCGATTCGCTGAGCAATGGCGGCACGTCGAACGCGGTGTTCGGGCAGGCGAGCTGGAAGGCGACCGATCAGCTCACGCTGACGGGCGGAGCGCGCTACACCTGGGATCACAAGGTGGCCAATGCCAAGATCTGTTTCGTCTATCTGTTGGGCACCGATTGTCCGTTCCCGCTGACGAACGCCTACAAACTGCCGACGCTGAAGGACGATTTCCACGCGCCGACCTGGACGCTGGCGGCAAACTACCAGGTCACACCCGACACTATGGTCTATGGCACGTGGCGGCGCGGCTATAAGAGCGGCGGCTTCAACAGCGGCGCAGGCATCGCCACCGATTTCGCCGAATTCAAGCCCGAATATCTGACCGATGTCGAAGTGGGCACCAAGAACAACTGGACGATCCTGGGCGTTCCCGGCCGCACCGATTTCGACGCCTATTACGGCTGGTATCGGGACGTGCAGAAGAACGATCTCGTGCAGGTGCTCGAATACAGCGCCGCAGCACCTCCCCCGCTCAATCCGCCGATCTCGGGATCGCTCAACGCGCTCACCTTCAACGCGGCGCGCGCCCATATCGAGGGCGTGGATTTCTCCTCGACCTTCGTGCCGGACGAGAATTTCGAAGTCAGCATCTTCTATTCCTATACCGACGCGCGCTACGACAGGTTCACGCTGCCGCAGCAGATCGCGGTCATCGACGCGCCGGCCAATGTGCAGATGGCCGTCAATCCGCTCGACCACAAGGGCGATCCCTTCGCCTATACGCCCAAGAACAAGCTCGGCTTCACGCCGCGCCTGCGCATCGGGCTCGATCCCAGCGTGGGCACACTCTATCTGAGCGGCACGCTCTATTGGCAGGACGAAGTGTGGTTCACCGATCTCAGCGATATCGAGACGACCTGCAGCGCGTTTACGCGGCCGGCTTTCGTCGGCGGGCCTTACACCTGTCTTGCGCCGGGCGGCGATGCGCCGAGGCAGAGGAGCTACACGCTCGTCAATCTGCGCGCGGATTGGGACAATATGTTCGGCTCGCCCTTCGATGCGGCGGTGTTCGTCAACAACGTGACCGACGAGACTTACCGGGTCGGCGCCAATGCGCTGATCCATCTGACCGGAACGTCGGCGTCGATCTACGGGCCGCCGCGCATGTGGGGGATCGAATTGCGCGCGCGCTTCGGCGCGGATGCGAAATCGGAGTGAGGCTCAGTCGGATTTCTTGTCCTTGTGCGAATCCTTGTCCGAACTGTCCGATACGGCGTCGGCCGCGGTATCGACCACGGCCGCGCCCACATGGACCGTGGTCTTGACGGCGGTGGCCGTCACGTCGACGGCAGTGCTCGCCACATCGACCACGGCGCAGCCGGAAAGCAGCGAGAGGGCCAGGACGGCAAGCGCCACGCGCGGGATAAGTCCCATTTCGCTCTCCAGCCTCGGTCTCAAGCCCTATCATATTGCCATGAACGCGGGATAAAGTTTCGTTACAAATGAACGGGGAAACGCCATGAACATCGAAAGCCTGCCCAGCTTCACGCTGGGGCATATGAGCGTGGAAATGACTGCGCTCGCACTCGCCATCGTGCTGGGATTCGTCCATCTTTTCATCGCCGTCCATGTGATCACCAACGAACGCGGCTTCATGTGGAACATGGGCGCGCGCGATACGAGCGAGCCGCTGGCGAGCAAGCTCGCGGGCCGGCTCGACCGCGCCTTCTGGAATTTCCTGGAGACCTTTCCGTTTTTCGCAGCCGCCGTTCTGATGGCGGCGATCCTCGGCCGGCACAGCTGGCAGACGGTGCTGGGCGCCGAGCTCTATATCGCCGGACGGGTGATTTACCTGCCGCTCTATGCGCTCGGCATTCCCTTCATCCGTACGCTGGTGTGGCTGGCAGCGACGATCGGGATCTTCCTGGTGCTGGCGGCGTTGTTTGCGGGCTGAAGCGCAATCCGGAAAAGTGTGAAGCGGTTTTCCGGCAGATTGCGCGCAAATCTAGTGTACGAATTCGATCGCGATCGCCGAGAAATGCACGATGGCGGCTGCCAGCACGAAGCCGTGCCAGATCGCCTTGTGGAACGGGATGCGCTCGATCACGTAGAAGGCGACGCCCGCCGAGTAGATGAGCCCGCCCGCGATCAGAAGCCAGAAATCGACCGCGGCCAGCGAGGCCGAAAGCGGCTGCATCACCGTCACGATCATCCAGCCCATGGCGATGTAGAGCACGATGCTCGCGCGCTCGAAGCGGTGCGGGAAGACGAGCTTCATCACCACGCCGAAAGTGGCCGTGCACCAGATGAGCGCGAGGATGATGCTGCCGGTGGCGAAACCGAGGCGATTGGCGGCAAAGGGCGTGTAGGTCGCCGCGATCATGATGAAGATGGCGGCGTGATCGAGCCGGCGAAGCACCTGCTTGGCGAAGGGGCGGTGATGCGGCGTGAGGTTGTAGGCGGCCGAGAGCCCGATCATCGCGAGCAGCCCCAGGCAATAGACCGACACGCTCACAATCACGCTTGCGCTCGCATCGGTCACGCTGGCGATGAGCCACGACGTCGCGTTGATCGCGAACAAGATGCCGATCACATGGATCACCGCATCGGCGCGATGCTCGATCGTCGAATAGATACGGGCGGCTTTTGCGTTCATGGCTGCCATCATATTGCATATAAGATGTATAAGCCGTGAATGGGCGTTTCGCCGCAATCAAGAATGGGTGAGCGCGCGCAACCGTTTCTCGCTTGGTAAAAATGCCGCCAATAATCCGATTGCCGGCAGGAATGCGCACACGCGATAGACGAATTCGATGCTCGTATGATCGGCCAGGACGCCGATTGCGGCAGCACCAAGGCCGCCCATGCCGAAGGAAAATCCGAAGAAGAGGCCCGACACCATGCCCACGCGCCCCGGGATCAGCTCCTGGCCGTAAACCACGATGGCGGGAAAGGCCGAGGCCAGGATGAGGCCGATAAGGACGGTGAGTGTGGCTGTCCAGAACAGATTGGCGAAAGGCAGGATCAGCGCGAAAGGAAGCGCGCCCAGGACCGAGAACCAGATGAGATATTTGCGCCCGTAACGGTCGCCGATCGGCCCGCCCGTGAAGGTGCCGACCGCCACCGCGGCGAGGAACAGGAACAGATGCAATTGCGCGTCGCGCACCGAGAGGTGGAAATGGTGGATCAAATAGAATGTGTAATAAGACGTGATCGACGCCAGATAGAAGAATTTGGAAAAGATCAGCGCCAGCAGCACGCCCACATAGAGCACCGTGCGCCCATGCGGCAGCGGCATCCGAAGGCTCGCATGATGGCGCGCCTTGAGCCGCTCTAAGCCATGATGCTTGTACCAGCGGCCGACGTTCCACAGCACCGCAATGGAAAGAAGCGCGAGCAGCGAGCACCACGCGATCGCCGAATGGCCGTATTTGAGCACGACGAAAGCCGCGATCAGTGGGCCGACCGCGCCGCCGATATTGCCGCCGACCTGGAAGGTGGCCTGCCCGAAGCCGTGGCGCGCACCCGCCGCCATGCGCACCACGCGCGAGGATTCCGGATGGAACACCGACGAGCCCATGCCCACGACGGACGCCGCGATCAGCACCATGGCGTAGCTATTGGCGAGCCCGAGCAGCAGAAGGCCCGTGAGCGTGAAGGCCGCGCCCGCCGGCAGGAGATAGGGGACCGCGCGGCGGTCGCCATAGAGCCCCACCAGCGGCTGGAGCAGCGAGGCCGTCACCTGGAACACCAGCGTGATGAGCCCGATCTGGGTGAAGTTCAGATCGAACATGGTCTTCAGATTGGGATAGATGGAGGGGATGAGCGACTGCATCATGTCGTTCAGCATGTGGCAGAAGCCGACCGCGAAGATCACGGGATAGACCGTGCCTTCCACGGGCCTCTCTTGCGATGCCGCGATGCTGGTCACGCGGGGCCTCCACGAAGCCCGGCGGTGTGCCATTGCGCGCGCCCCGCCGCAACGGACTTTTGCGCAAATCAGATGCGCTTCTTCACCACTCGCGCGCCGAACGCAGATGCGGCGACGGCTCGCCCGCATCGTGCGCGGAAAATTTTTCGGAGGCCCCCTCCCCCCGTGGATAGCGCTTCAGTTTTTGCCGCCTTTCCGCGGATTCTTCACGGCCGAGCACGCCCGGGTTATCCCCGCCGATGCGCTCGATGGTGACGCGCTGGTCGTGGGCCGTGCCGTTCATGCGGGCAAGGGCGGTCGCGATGGTGGCGGCTGAATCCATCAGCCGCGCGATGCTGCGCAGCGCCGCCGCGCGCGCCTCGGGCACGTGATTCTCGCCGCGCGCGATTTCGAGGGCGACGGCGACGGCGTCCTCCGAGGCGGCAAGACGGGCCATGAGAACGCGCGTGGCCTGGGCCAGGGCGGCTTCGCGCGCCCGGGCGGTCATGCTGGGGTCAGTTTCCATTTGTGATGCTCCGTTGGTTCACGGA